>JBKDZY010000294.1:0-9552 GCA_047971765.1 Hyphomicrobiaceae bacterium
AAGGTGCGCAGCAGCGTGCCGCCGAGATAGTTCCGATCGGCGAATATAGCGGGGTCGATGAACGGTGTGGGTGACGTGAACGAGTTGACGAGAAACATCCAGAACGAAGCGAACGCGATCAGCGCCAGGGCGATGATCAACGGCGATTCGAACCACATCAGCCGTTCGCCGCGGTCGAGCATGTATTGCAGCGAGGCGATCGCGATGCCAAGCGTGACAAACCCGAAATAGTTGAAGCGGCGACCGGCCCCGCGCCCGGTGCCGGGAACCAGAAAGCTGATGGCGATGAACGCTGTGACCCCAATCGGGACATTGAGGTAGAAGGCCCAACGCCAGTTGTAGTACTCGACCACATAGCCGCCGATTGTCGGCCCGAACACTGGCCCGAACATCACGCCGACACCCCACCACGCCATCGCCACGCCGAAGTCCTCGCGCGGGTAGATGGTGAGCAGCGTGGACATCGAGAGCGGCAGCAGCGCGGCGCCGAAAATGCCCTGGATCGCCCTGAAAATCAGGATTTCCTCGAGCGAGGTCGAGATGCCGGAGAGGAATGCGAATGTCGTGAAGCCGGCGATCGCGAACAGCAGCAGCGGCTTCCGTCCGAACCGGCTGCCGATCGCGCCCCATAGCGGAGTCATCACCGACAAGGTAATCAGGTAGGACGTGAGAACCCAGGAGATCTGGTCCTGCGTGGCGGACAGCTCGCCCTGCATTTCGCGCAGCGCGATCGACACGATCGAGGTGTCGAACACCTGGACAAGCGGCCCCAGGATCAGGGCCATCGTCGTGATTTTCAGGCGAAGGCCGGTTATCGACGGTTCGCCTTGGGTCGGAGGAGATGAGGCGGTCTGGCTCACGGTTCAGCCCTGGCAATGCCGAACAGATTGGAAACCCAGTTCGGCAGGTTCCTCTTGTGCTGGGTGTCGATGTCCACCTCCACGCTCATGCCGGCGCGCAGCCGCTTTGCATCCGCCCCCGACTGCGGATCTATCCGCAGCCGAACGGCCAGGCGCTGAACCACTTTCACCCAGTTGCCTGTGGCATTCTGCGGTGGCAGCAGCGCGAATTCGGCTCCCGTGGCCGGGCTGATGCTGGTGACGATGCCGGTCCAGGTCAGGTCCGGATAGGTATCGACATGGATGGTTGCCTTTTGTCCCGGCTTCACGTTGCCAAGATCGGTTTCCTTGAAGTTGGCCTGGATCCAGGTTTCTTCGCTGCCGACCATGCTGAACACCACCGAGCCCTTCTCGACATACTCGCCTGGCTGCAGGTCGAAATTGGTGATGATGCCCGCCACCGGGGCCCTGATCTCGGTATGCCTGAGATCGAGCGCGGCCTGGGCTCGCGCCGCCCTGGCCTCACGGACCGTGGGATGGTCGTTCGTCGGCCGCTCGGGATCGCCGCCGAGACGGGCCCTGATCTCCGCCATCTGCTGCCTCACGACGGCCACATGACCGCGTGCAAAGCGCAGATTCTTCTCGGCCGTGTCCATGAGCGAACGGGAGGTCACGCCGCGGTCCGTCAGGGCCTTCTGCCGATTGTAGTTCTGTTCGAAATAGTCGAGATCGCCTTGCGCCTGTTTCAGCAACGCGGTCTTTTGATCGTAGATGGCCTTGATGCTGTCCACCTCCTGGGTGGTGGACGCGAGTTTGGCCTCGGCCTTGTCGAGCGCGATCCTGAACGGCTCCTGGTCGAGCACGAACATCAATTGCCCGCGTTTGACGTCTTCGTCTGCCTTCACCATGACCTTTGCAACGCGGCCGTCAACGTCGGCGCTCACCGCGATCTTGTCGGCCTTGACGTAGGCGTTGTCCGTCGAGACATAGCGCCCGCCGAGCATGTAGATGTAGGTGCCGACTGCCGCTGCCAGCAGCGGACCGAGCAGCATCACGGCAAGCATCATCAGGAATCGGCGCTGGGGCATGCGCACCCGGAACTGCGACTTTGCCGGCGCCTGCGCGGCCTTGGTCGAGCCCGCAGGTGGTTCGGTCAAGTCGTCGATCGTCTTTTTTTGCATGTCGCGCTCCCGACGCGGTCATTTACTTGACAGCCGTCGCGCCGGTCTCTGCCGCGTCGATGGCTAACATGTTCCCTTTGATGTGCAGCAGGATGTCGAGGAGCCGTTCGGCGTCCTCCGGCGGGATGCCCCGCAGCGCCTCCGCGCTGGTCAGTTTCGACATTTCCCGCATCTTGTTGAGGATCGGTTGCACCTCGGCCTGCAGGTAGAGGTTCCAGGCCCGGCGGTCTTTCGGATCGGCCCGGCGCTCCACCAGGCCCTTTTCGACCAGTTTGTCGATATGCCGTCCAAGCGTGATCGGCTCGATTTCGAGCACGTCGGCCAGGGCCGTCTGCCGAATGCCTTCCCGTCGCCGAAGTTGCCCCAGAACGCGCCATTGCGCCCGCGTGAGCTCAAGCCCCGCAGCCCGCTGGTCGAAGCGCCGCCGCACCAGGCGGGAGACGTCTGCCAGCAGGAAACCCAATGATCTGCTTAGATAGGGATCGGTCGTCATGGCGTGCAATTGCCTGGGTCACTGATGATGGGTCACTGATGATGAAACGAGCATATTGCCTGCATGGCTTATTATATGCCGACACTGCATTTTGAAATTTATGGGCCCAACTGCCGATGGGTGTCAAGAATGTGTCGCAGGCTGCCGGGTGGTGTCTCGGCAACCCGGGGAGTTGCTGCTCGCCAAGCCGCCGCTGACGCGCAATAGTCGGAGCAGGGATTTCAATGCGGCGTTTGGAGGCGCAAAATGGGTGCACGGATTGCGATCATCGGCACTGGAGCGGTCGGCGGCTATGCCGGGGCGCACATGGCGAAGGCTGGCGAGGATGTAACATTTGTCGATTTCTGGCCGGAAAACGTCGAGGCAATGAACGCGAAGGGGCTCAAGATCTCGCATCTGAAGGACGTGCCGGAATGGACGGTGCCAGTGAAGGCGCTTCACATCACCGAGCTGCAGGGCGTGTCCAAGACCGAGCCTTTCGATATCGCGTTCGTGTGCACCAAGTCCTACGACACCGAATGGGCAACCGTAATGGTGCGCCAGTACCTGTCGCCCGGCGGCTTCGTCGTGTCGCTCCAGAACTGCATGAACGAGGAAACGATTGCCAGGGTTGTCGGCTGGGGACGGACCGTGGGGGCCATCGCCTCGTCCATCACTGTTGACCTGTGTGAGCCTGCCCACGTCCGCCGCGCCTCCGGCAAGAAGGCGCCCGACCATACCGTCTTCCGTGTCGGGGAGGTGCATGGTCGGATCACCGACCGCGCCAAGGAGGTCACGCGCCTGGTGGCCTATTCCGACGGGGCGTTGACCACCAGCAACCTTTGGGGCGAGCGCTGGTCCAAGCTCGTGGCCAATGTCATGGGCAATGGCCTGTCGGCCAGCACCGGCCTCGTCACGCGCGATATCATCACCGACAATGGTCTCAGGGCCTTCACCGCACGCCTCGGCTCGGAGGCGATCCGGGTCGGCCAGGCGCTGGGCTACCAGCTTGAGGAGATCCATCACCTCGACCCGGAGGTGATCGCCAAGGCCGGCGAGGGAGATGCCAAGGCCCGTGCCAGTTATGACGAGCACCGCCTGGCCGAGGTGTCGAAGGCCGGTGGCGGCGAGCATCGCCCGTCCATGGGGCAGGACATGATGAAGGGCCGGCGCACCGAGATCGAGTTTCTCAACGGTTTCGTGTGTGACAAGGCCAAGGACGTGGCGATCGACACGCCGGCCAATGCCGCCTTGACGGATATCGTCAAACGGGTCGAGCGCGGCGAACTGAAGCCCGACAAGAAGCACATCCTCGACCTGCGCATGAACTGACCGGCCAGCAGCACCGACAGGGCCAGCATTACCAACAAGGAAGCGAATCCGTCCGCCGTCTCTCGCCCTTCCACGGGAGGGGCGAGAGACTTCGTGCGCTTGTCTGTGGTCGAGGTTGCGGGTTGCGTCTCTGGTGACGTCACTGTGTGGCAACGGGCAGGCCCGCTCGGTTGCGCCTCACATCGCCGGATCGAGCGTGCCGTCGGTTGCAAGTTTGCGGAATGTTTTCGTGACCGGCAGATGAAATGGAATGTCGGTATTGGTGTGGTGCCAGGCAAGGCGACATCGTTCTTCAATGTCCACGTCGCGCTGAGAGTTGATGCGGCCGAACCAATCGACGTCACCGATAACATCGACAATGCGGGTATAGCGGGATGGCATGTGGATTGCGGCTGACACGGTGACGATGAAGGTCTCCGGGTCTGGCTGGTGGGCACCTGGGTGTGCAAGGGTTTCCAGTTGGAACAGCGCTTCCGAAATGACGAGGTTGCCCTTCGAGTGACCTGCTATGAGGGAAAACTTGAAGCGTTTGTCACTGAGGAGTTCGTAGACTGTACGAGTGTCAAGGCTAAGGCGATGCACATATTGCCCGACCGTTCCGATGGAGGTGTAGGGCGCCTGTGTGTGTTGCGGACCTGCGATGGCATCGAAATGTTCGAGGTTATGCCGGAGGCTATTCAAGGTCCGAAATAGGAACCATCCTCCCGAGGCTTCCGAAGCCAGATCTGCAAGCCCGTAGCCGGAGACAACTGCCGCGGTCGGTTGTTCGAAAGCGTCAGCCACATTGCGGGCGAAAGCAGCAGAGCCGAGCGCCGAACTGCCAACACCGGCGACCGTCAGCAAGCGAACATGTTCCCCGCCAGCCTTTCGAAAGGCGTCGATATTGCCGCACAATTCCATGGGCCCACCAGACGGATGCACAATGAGGATTGCCCCTTCCCGTGCCAGCCAGGGGCTGAGCTTTGCAGCTTCGTCCGGTGTAACCGTGCCAATGTCGTAGAACCAGGCGTCAAGAATTGCGTTGCGACGTCTGAATCCTTCAAGCGAGATTTCCCTGAATGGGTGTTTTGATTCGGCAATCTCTTCGAGCGAATTGCGTGTGAACTGTGTCGCTGCCAGGGTTGCTTGAGTTGCGAACATGACAACCTCTCCGGTTGAAAAAAACATGACGTCGAAATCAATTGAACTTCGCGCGCACTCAGTCGCCCATGAAGTTCTGCGCGGAAAATGGGGCGCATATCGTATTAGATGAATCATAGCATGTGAGTGGCGCCTTAACAGTAAGGAAGCGGAAATAGAAGATGCATTTTATCGTGATTATGATTTTTTCTGCGTTATTCGGGTGTGTTCGGTCGAACTTTCCACATTTGTAAAATGTTTGTCAGGTTTGAGAGAGGTTTGGTGCGCGAATGCAGGAGGAAAAACCACTCCGGCCATGCGCTCATCAGTCGATGGAGTTTGGACTTTCCGCGCAGGATCGGTTTGGGTGAGAGTATTGCGAGACCCAGACAGATCTTCGCGCCACAACGCGAAGTGCTACGGAGAGGAGCCGCGCCCATGTTCCGCACCCAGGCCGCCACCGGCGGCGATGTCATCGGCCTCAAGGGTTTGACCACGCACGGTAATGTGTTGACCGGCACACGGCATATGGTCGCCGCGGGCAATCATGCAGCAGCTCATGCCGGGTTTCTGGTCCTGGAGGCCGGTGGGAATGCCGTCGATGCCGGCGTGGCGACCGGGCTGGCCCTCGGCGTCACATGTGCCGATCTGGTGAGTGTTGCAGGCGTGGCGCCAACCATGATCCGCCTGGCCGCGACCGGAGAGATCGTCACCATCGACGGCCTGGGCGTCTGGCCGGCCAAGGCATCGTCGGCCTACTTTCGCGAGCATCATGGCGGCGCCATCCCCGATGGTCTCCTGCGCACGGTCGTGCCTGCTGCGCCCTCGTCGTGGATCACCGCGCTCGCGCGTTACGGCACCATGAGCTTCGGCGAGGTGGCCTCGGCCGCCATCCGCCTCGCCCGTGACGGCTATCCCGCCGACCCCCGCTATTGCGAGACCTTTGACGCGAACGAGCACAAATACCGGCGCTTCCCAGGCAATGCGGAGGTGTTTCTGCCGGGCGGCAAACCTCCGACCCCCGGCCAGATCGTGCGCCAGGCCGATCTGGCCCGGTCCCTTCAGTTCATGGTGGACGAGGAACAGGCGGCCGCCGCCAAGGGGGGACGCAAGGCCGGCCTCGCCGCCGCGCACGACGCCTTCTACGTCGGCGATCTCGCCAAGGCGATTACCGACTACCATGCCGCCAACGGTGGCTGGCTGAGCCGGTCGGACATGGGCGCCTTCCGTGCGCGATGGGAACCGCCGGTGCGCACCAGATGGCGCAACATGGAAGTCGTCACCTGTGGTCCGTGGTGCCAGGGCCCACTGCTCGCCATGGTGCTGACCATGCTCGAGCGCGACGACATCAAGGCACTGGGCCACAACTCCCCGGCCTACATCCATCTGTTGGCCGAGGCCATCAAGCTGGTCTGTGCCGACCGCGAATCCTATTTCGGCGACCCCCGCTTCGTCGATGTGCCAATGGAGACGCTGCTCTCGCCCGCCTACCTGGACGCGCGCCGCAGGTTGATCGACCCCAGGCGGTCGAATACGGGTCTCGCCGATCCGGGCACCATTTCCGGCTATCCGCGCGTGAAACCGGATGTGCCCCACGCCACCACGCCGACGCTGTCCCCCGACACCACCTATTGTGCGGTCATCGACAAGGACGGCAACGTGTTCTCCGCCACGCCCAGTGACGCCTCCTACGATACCGAGGTCATCCCTGGCACCGGCCTGGTTGTCTCGGGACGCGGCTGCCAGTCCTGGACCATTCCGGGCCACCCGTCCGAGGTTGCGCCCTTCAAGCGCCCGCGCCTCACTCCCAACCCCGCCATCGCCATTCTTGAAGATGGCCGCGCCACCATGCCATTCGGCACGCCGGGAGGCGACGTGCAGACCCAGGCCATGCTGCAGGTATTGTTGAATGTCACCGAGTTCGGCATGGATCTGCGGACGGCCATCGAGGCGCCCCGCTTCGCCTCCTATGCGTTTCCGTCGAGCTTCGAGCCGCACGAGGCCTACCCCAACCGCCTCGCGCTCGAAGCCCGCATGGACCCGGCCACCGTCACCGGCCTGGAGGCGCTCGGCCACGACATCCACGCCTGGCCCGATTGGACCCGGCTGGCAGGTACCGTGATGAGTGTCATCCATGACACCGAGGCTGGTGTCAAAGTCGCCGCCAGCGACCCGCGCCGCGCGAGCTGGGCTGCCGGCTGGTAGATGCATGTGCGGGCAATCCGGCGATGCTGCCGAATTGCCCCGGCCGGAAGAACGTCATGAACCTCATGGGGTTAGAGAAGGGCGCGAAGTCGGGCGTCTGTCTGGGACCTGTCTCGCCCTGGTGTTGCTACGCGAAAGTGTGGCCGTGTCCGCATGTCGCTGCAGACAATACTATTGGAAGAAGTCCCGGGAAGCTTTCCAGCTCAATTTCCAGCCCCAGACGCAAGACACGATCACGCCGAGGGGAACGATGATGAATTTGGCTGCCATGTCCACGGTCTCCGTTGGGGTCAGCAGCCGAACCGCGGCATCGAGCAGAAGAGCCGTGATGTGGCCGCCAGCGTAGGCCGAGACGATGAAAACGACCCCACAAAAGATGAGCCGCCCCAGAGTGTGCGACAAAGGCGCGTCGATGCGGCCGGCAGCGCGCCAACCCCAGGTAAATCCGGCCGCCGCCCCCAGCACGGGGGCCACGACAAGAATCATCCAGATCTGGAAGAGGCTGTCGGTCCTGGCACTTTGCGACAAACTCAGATTCATCAGGGCCAGCAGTACAGTGGTAATCGTTACGCCGGAGGCCCCGAAAAGCACTGCGCCAGCAAGGGCGCCGAAGAGTCCGTGTAGAATGCGAACCACCACGGGCCTGACCTCGTGAGTTGTCATCGAAGAGCTCTTGGCCAGGATAGCCAGAAAACCATGCCAGCGCATTAAACGTTGACGAAATGCTCGGTATGCCTAGTGTTCCCGGCCAATCCGGAAACGGCCGGCATCGGAGGCCCTCCCGGCGCGTCGCCAAACTGCCAGCGCACCCACGGATGATGCGTGACAAAGAGCGGCAAATGTCATATGAGCAGCAACAACGCGGGTGTTTCGCAAAGTTTGCCATGACCTTCGGTCGCTCGATATTTGCAGGCGATGTTGCCGCGCGAGGTGCGCCAGTGCCCTCGCCTGCCCGGTCATGTGGATGCGCTGGCGCAGAGGCCGGCCACCGGCACCCTCAGTCTCGGCGTTTGATCATTTTGTCCCTGCTGCTGGCCGTTTGTGCCGCACTGTGGATGGGGCAGGGCACGCTGCGTTCGGTCCAGCCTGCTTCGTCCCCTGCATTGGCGCTCGGCGTCGAGGGACTTGAAACCTGCACCACCAGTTTCGACGGTGATCGCCATGTGACCCAGCCCGGCGTGGTGGAGGTGGCGCGCACCAACGCCGCTCCGGCGCGGCGGGAGGGCAGCGGGAGCGACGGCGAACAACCGTCTGCAGCCGATGTCACCGTTTCACAGGCTGCAGCTCCGATTGCCCATCGACTGGCCAAGCCGCTGCAGTCCAGGCCTGAGCTGGCACGGCGGTATTTTGCAAACAGTGCACGGGCGCCGCCCCGGGACCGCCAGCAGTCCTGACTGCACTGAAATCTGATCCAGCCATTCCTTTTTTCGCCGCGGTTTCGACGGTCGCACCGGCGTGCGCCGAAGCGCGTCACCTGCGGCAAGCAATGAGATACAACCATGTCCGACCAGATCACCAACTCAAGCTCGGAAGAGATCGAATCCGCTCCACCGTCCACGCCGGCGAGCCGCCGCGGCGCACTCGTTTTCGCAGGGGGTTTCGTCCTGATTATCGCGCTGCTCTTCCTCACCGAAATACTGAGGGCCCACTGATCCGACCCTCGGCATGGCGCGCACGACATCAAGGCGTGCCATCGCAACAACCAGGCATCGCGGGCCCGGTTCCGCGATGCCTCGGGCAGGCCCTCACCCCCGCGACCGCGACCCGGCGCTTGTCGGGATCGGGGTAACAGATACTATGGTGGTTATGGATACCGGCACCGCATGGTGCAGGCAAACTGGAGACGGATGCGGCGCGCGTCAGGCGTGCTGCAGTCCAGGCCCGGATAAAAACAAGGGAGGGACGGTCCAATGGAAATCGCTTTGTCACCAATGGAGTTTGCGCGTCGCGCGCGTCGTCTCTATCCCGATCGGGAGGCCGTCGTTGACGGTGAGGCTCGGTTTACCTACGCGCAGTTTCTCGAGCGCTGCGATCGCTGGTCGGCGGCGCTGCAGGCGATGGGCGTGGGCAAGGGTGATCGGGTTGCCTACATTGCCCCCAACACCCACGCCAACCTCGAAGGCTACTATGCCGTGCCGCAGATCGGCGCGGTTCTCGTCCCGATGAACTACCGCCTTTTGGCGGATGATTTCGACTACATCATCAACCATTGCGGGGCGAAGGTCGTCTGTGTGCACAGCGACTACATCGACATGATCGAAGGTATTCGCGTCAAGTTGCCGGGTGTGAAGCATTTCGTTGCGCTGGAGGGCGCAGGCAAGGGCTGGGTCGACTATGAGGAGACCCTCGCCAGTAGTTCCCCCGCTTTCGAGCAGCCGGACATCTCGGAAACCGATCTGATCAC
>JBKDZY010000295.1:0-8706 GCA_047971765.1 Hyphomicrobiaceae bacterium
GATTGCGATCACGCTGGCGGTGCTGAGCGGAAGTTTTCTCTACTGGTTGACCATTTCGAATCTCATCAGCCAATGGCGCCACCGGCTCCACAGTGACCTGATGGGGAAAATCAACTGGTGGGCCGGGATGCTGTTGATCACCTTTGGCTGCATCCTGATCGGGGAACTGGTGCTGAAGGCGTTCGGGTTCGGAAGCGGGCTGGTGTAGGGCCGCGCGCGTTGTGGGTCCAAGTCCCGTGGGGGACGTGTGTGCTGTTTGCGCGAAAACGATTTCGTTCCAGGCAGGTGACAACTCTTCGAAAGCCACATGATGCCGTCCGGTGGTTCACCTGCTGGATCGAATCCTGTTTTTCCTGTCGCGCAGCAGTCTACTGGTGGATCTCGTAGAGCGTGAATTCGCCCGATCGCACACGATCGACAAGCCGGCCTGCGAGATCGGCGACCGCCTCTTCACCGTAGGCGGAAACCAAGTCCGACAGTGCCGTGTAGATTGCAGCATATGCCATCAATTCAGGTTTGATGCCGCTCGTTGTGCCAGCTTCCCATGCTTCCAAAATGCAGTCGAGCGCGCGCAGGCTGTCGTCGTCACTTGATGCGAGACCTAACGCCATTATTTTGTTTCCATCTGGCTGTTGGCCGGGTGACGCTTATACCGTCACTTCGGCATTTCCCTCTCCCGCGTGGTGCCTAGCATGTGCCGCCGCCGAGCGTGTGATTTGCATCAAAAACGGTAAACAGGCCGAGGCACTGAAATGCGCCCGTTGCGACGTCGCTGGTGGTGCTGTGTGAAAGCTTTCTTTTCTCTCTGTCAGCGAGAGTTCTTGGCGAGATCGTCTGCAATCTGGGCACCTTCCGCGAGGTAGTGGCTGATCGCGGTCTGGGCGGTAGGTGTGCACGACTGGTAGGTTCGGCTGTAGCTGCGGTAACCGTTGTTGAAACTGCGCGTCAACATGGCGCGGCGGAGTGCCGATCCACCGTCGGCGCGCAGGATGTCACGCATGCGATCGCGCCAGAGTTGATGGTCGTTCTGGCCGCACAATTCGCGCAGGTAGTGGACCGCGCCGAGGATTTCGCTGAGCCGGGAAAGTTTCGCGTCGTAGGGCTTTGAATCCTCAGGCTTGAGTGCGCCCGGCGTATCGGTACGATCGGGCAGTGCGGCTTTTGCCTGGGCCACCGGGGTCTGGGCCAGCACGGCCACCGGGGTCAGCAAGGTCAGGTGCAAGGCCATCAGGCCAGCAGACACGTGCTTGAAGGTGCTGGCGTGCACGCGATCTCCCCCTTTTTCTCTTGATGCCCGGCATCCGCTGCCAGAGCCGCGCGTGGTCCGGGCCGTTGCGTGTGTGAGTGCCATCAGTTGTTGTCTTCGACAAGACGTCTCGGTGAAGGGGGGACGGGTCGGCGTGGTGTTTTTGACACGGTCGGCGGTGTCGGTTGTTTGTGCAGATTATTTCAGCAGGCTTGCCGCCTTGGCGATGAACGGCAGAACACCTTCCGTCATTGGCAGATCATCAAGTTCGTCGAGTGCGAAAAAGGCGGCCTTGCGGCAATCATCGCCGGCGACCGGCTCGCCTGCCTTCCACACGCCGTAGTGTACGGCGATGACGTAGTGGGCTGTCACGGTTCCCGCGGTACGTTGTTCCGATGCGCGCGGGTAGACCACTTCGTGCAGATCCAGGAGGCCGAGAATCTCGGCATCTATTGCGGTTTCCTCCTGCACTTCCCGCCGGGCTGCTTCCCGCACCGTTTCGCCGGGTTCCACATGGCCTCCGGGCAGGCTCCAGTAGCCAGCCATGGCGCCTTTGCCGCGCTCACCCAGAAGGATCCTGCCATCCCGGAAAATGGCGGCGCTTGCTGCAAGTTTTGGCCAGTAGGTCGAGTCTTTCACGGTTGGCGCTGTCCTCTGCTGTCGGCCTTGAATGTCGCGTGGAGCGCGGGGCACCGGATTTCAACGTAGCACATCCGCTCTGCGGGGGATGGGGGAATGGGCCGGCGTTGGCGTGCTCCCGGGGTTGCACGAGGCCTGCGTTCGTGCCAAGCGCTGGCAGTGAGACTGGAAACAAGACTTTACCGCTCAGGGAGGGATCGTGCCCGCGCGTTATGGCCTGACTTCATCACCAGAAACGGTGCGGGCGGCGTTCGGTCTTGCCGATATCGAAGCGTTTCCTGAGCGTCCCGCAATCGCCCCAACGGAACCGGTGTTGATCGTGCGCCAGGGGCTCAGGATGGAACGGCAACCCTTTCTCGTGCGATGGGGGCTCATTCCCGGATGGGTCAAGGATCCATCGACGATCTCGACGCTGTTCGTGGCACGCGCGGAAACGGCTGCGGACAAGCCGTCGTTCAGGGGTGGCTTGCGACATCGGCGATGCCTCGTGCCTGCGGATGGGTTCTATGCCTGGTCAGGCGAGAAGGGGGCGAGGAAGGCGCATTATTTCCAGAAGCAGGATGGGGCCTTGCTCGCCATGGCTGGCATCTGGGAGCATTGGATCGGCGTGGACGGCAGTGAGGTCGATACCATGGCGGTTCTGACAGTTGCCGCGAACGAGGATGTCGGGCGGGTCACGGATCGCATGCCGATGCTCATCGACGCAGCGGATTTCACTTCGTGGCTCGATTGCCGTGACGGTGAGAGTGTGAGTGTTGCGCCGTTGATGGCGCGGGTGCCGGATGTTGCGTTGCAGATGACTGATGTTGCGGGGCCGTTGCCACGGGGGCGTCTCAAGGGGCTTGCATGATCGGCTGCCCGAGATGAATGGCTCTTTGCAGAATGGCGGACGTGGTGGGGCAACCGTCCACAGGGATGACTGAAGAGCAGGACACCATGAGCAGTTCGTCAGCCCACTTCGCGACGTTGGTCTGGTCGCGCAACATGGCCGATACGCAGGATGCTCTTTTCGAAGCCTTGACCAGCCGGGGCATCCGGGAACGGCTCTGGCATTCCGATGCCGAGATGGTTGTTGTGCCTGTCCGGTGCGACACCCGGGTCGGGGGACAAGACGTGCTGCGTTTCGGGCCGCGCACCAATCCGCGCTTCGAAGTCGTCTGCAGGTACCATGACATTGTTCCGGCGCGGCGGATCATTGCCACAGAAGTCATTTCGGATGCAGGTGAGATCGTCTGCATTTCGCTTGTGGCGTGGGAAATCGGTGCCCGGGAACATGGTGTGCAGCTCAGGCTGACAGCCAAGCTGGTGCTCCTCGATCCCGCAGGGTCGAGCGATGTTGCCCGGTTGCGCCATGAAACGGCAATCGAGGCGCTGGACAGGTTCATGTCGGCTGCGTAGCTGTTGGCCATGCGGCTGTCGTCACACTGTCATCTTTGCCGGGGTTGCCCCATGAGGTTCGAAACGTGGGCCAGGCCGCTGTTTGCACGGTGTTTCGGAGATTTATCGGTATTCGTGATTGCGATAGGCGGGTGGCGGGGATTGTGCCGGACCCGCTGGTGCACTAAGTCGTCGCTTGCGTGACCGACATCGGTCGGTGCGGGGATCGTTGTGATAGGAAAATCCAGCCCTTCACCATTGGGAGAGCGAATTGGACAGTGTACTCATTATCGGCGCGGGTGCGGCCGGTTCCGTGACCGCGCAGAAGTGCGCCATGAACCGTGACGTGTTCAAGCGGATTCACCTGGCCTCGCGCCGTCTTGCGAGCTGCGAGGCGGTTGCCAAGCGTTGCAAGACGCCGATCGAGGTCAGTCAGCTCGATGCCGACAACGTTGCTGACACGGTGGCCCTGATCAGGACGTTCAAGCCGGACCTGGTCATCAACATGGCTCTGCCCTACCAGGACCTTCCCATCATGGATGCGTGCCTGGAGGCGGGCGTGCACTATATGGACACCGCCAACTATGAGCCGCGCGATGTGGCCAAGTTCGAGTATTCCTGGCAGTGGGCCTATCAGGACCGCTACAAGGCGAAAGGCATCATGGCGATCCTCGGCTGCGGCTTCGATCCCGGCCAGTCGAACATCTACTGCGCCTATGCGCAGGAGTTCCTGTTCGACGAGATCGAGACGATCGACATCATCGATTGCAATGACGGCGATCACGGCAAGGCGTTCGCCACCAATTTCAACCCGGAAATCAATCTCCGGGAAGTGACGCAGCGCGGCAAGTACTGGAAAGAGGGCAAATGGATCGACATTGATCCGCTGTCGATCAACTGCATGATCGATTATCCGGAAGTCGGCCCGCGCAAGTCCTACCTGATCTATCACGAGGAGGAGGAGAGCCTCGTCCAGAACATCAAGGGACTGAAGCAGATCCGGTTCTGGATGACGTTCTCGGAGAACTATATCAAGCACCTGGACGTGCTGCAGAATGTCGGCATGACGCGGATTGACCCGGTGATGTACAAGGGCACGCCCGTCATTCCGATGGAGTTCCTGAAGGAGCTGCTGCCGCCGCCGTCGTCGCTCGGCGAGAACTACACCGGGCGCACATCGATCGGTTGCGTGTTCAAGGGCAAGAAGGATGGCAGGGACAAGCAGGCCATCATCTACAACGTCTGTGACCACGCCGACTGCTACAAGGAAACCGGCGCGCAGGCCGTGTCGTACACGACAGGCGTGCCGCCCGTCGTTGGCGCCATGATGCTGTTCAACGGTGCCTGGAAGAAGGATGGCGGCGTCTACAATGTGGAACAGCTTCCATCCAAGCCGTTCATGGACACGATCGGCAAGCATGGTCTGCCGTGGCATTCGTCGGAGATCGCGATCAAGGATCAGGCGGAGCTTTTTGCAGTCAAGACCTGAACGTCACTGATGGGAGGAGCCGGAGCCCTGGGGGGATTTCGGCTCAATCCCTTGTTCCTGACGTCGTGGACCACAACCGGGCGGTCTTGCCGTGATCTGGCGGGCCGCCCGCTTTTTTCGAACAGCTCGGGCGTGATGCTGCGCGTTGTCCACGCGCCAAGGGCGAGGCTGCTATCCATGACGCGCGCGACTTGCGTCCCCAGTACGTCCTTGGAGACGGGAGCGCCGAGCCGGCGTCGTGAAAGCTATTTGATGTGTTGGCTGGGGGACTAGGATTCGAACCTAGACAGGCAGAGTCAGAGTCTGCAGTCCTACCATTAGACGATCCCCCAATGCCGGGATCAGGTGGCGCAGGCCACCGAAGGAGGCCTCTATAACCGCATATGGCGCGGGCCGCAAGTCGGTGCGGTGGCTGGTCCTGCATTAACTCCCAAACCCCGCCGGAAGGCGGCAAACCGGGCGCTGCTCAATCGGCGGAGGCACGGCGGACGTCGCTGGGCTTGTAAAGATCGTCCAGCAGCCGCACCGGCTTCGGTTCGCCAAGGCGGGCCCGGTAGATCTGGATGTTGGAGAGGACCTTCTGGACGTAGTTGCGGGTCTCCTCGATGGGGATGCGCTCGATCCAGTCGATGGGGTCGACGGCAGCAGTGCGGGGATCGCCATTTTCGCGCATCCATTGGCGGGCGCGGCCGGGGCCGGCGTTGTAGCCGGCAAGGGTGACCACATACCAGCCGCCAAACTCGCGCATCCGGTCGCCGATATAGGCCGTCGCGATCATGGCGTTGTAGCCATGATCGGTCATCAGGCGCGGGATGTCGCATTTCAGCTTGTAGTCGCGGCAGACGTGGCGGGCGGTGATCGGCATGACCTGCAGGAGGCCGCGGGCGCCCGCGGATGAGACAATGGCCGTGTTGAATTCGGTTTCCTGCCGGGCGATCGACAGCATCATCGCGGTTTCAGGTGGGGGACCCAGGGGCTTGTATTCAGGCCAGGCTTCCAGCGGATAGGCATAGATGGTGAGGTTCAGCCTGCGGGCAATGGCGGATTTACCGATCCGCAGCGAGGTCTGGGTGTCGCCGAGCGTCGAGGCCAGTTCGGCGAGCAGGGCCAGTTCGCCTTCGTTCTGGAGGGCATTGCGGGTGGCTGCAAAGAGCCCCATGGCGATGTTGCGTGGCAAGCCTGCACGAACAGCGAGAATGGCGGCGCGCACCGAATCCAGTCCCAGGAAGTGCTGCACCTGCCTTGAGGTCGGCATGGCCGGCAGTGTGATCTCCAGGTTGGCCTGGCGGGTGCCCGCGATCTTGAGGGTGGCCAGCAGCGCATGGAAAGTGTCCTGTTCGCGCGTTGCCTCCCTATAGAATTTGAGGGCCTCGGATCTGCGCCCCTTCGCCTCCAGGGCGCGGCCCATCCAGTAGTGGGAGCGGGCGCGGCTCAGCGGACCGTCGGCGACGGCGATATGATCCTTGAAGTGCGTGATGGCGAGATCCGGCTTTTTCAGTAGTCGAAGCGCGATCCAGCCCGCCATGTGGGCCTGTTCCTTGGCGGGGTTCTCCGAGAGGGGCGTTTTCTGCCGGACCAGGGCGTAGGCGAGTTGCGGTCTGCGCGCCTTGAGCGCGTCGTAGGCCGCTTCCCGGCGGGCCAGCCACCAGTCATCGGGGCTCACGAGCTTGTCGCTGTCGGCGGGAAGGTTCGACAGGATTTGTGCCGCGCTCTTGAAGTCGTCCTTGCGAAGGAAGGCGATGGCATGGGCATAGGCCAGACCCCAGTCCGTCTTGCCGTCCTGCTTGTAGGGCAGAGATACAACCTTGGCGATGGCGGCCTTGTTGCGAAGGAAGACCAGCAGGCGGGTTTCGGCCTGTTTCTGGTCCGCTTCGGGCAGCAGCCTGATGATGCGGCGCGCGATAGCGGCGCGCTCTCGACGGGCGGCGCGGAACCGAACGCGGTCCACCAGGATGAGATCGAGGCGGTGCCTGTGGTCTTCGGCAGTCAGGTACTTGCCGAAACGCTCCAGGAAGCCGGTTTCCAGGGTCGGTGGCATCTCGACGTCTTCCCAGGCCTTGCGGGCGAAGGTGCGGGCCTTGGCTTCGTCGCCCTCGGCCAGATAAGCGGAGGCCAGCGACGCCCAGCCGACGCCACTCACGGGTTCGCGCCCCTTGAAGAAGGCGCGGATCGCGGCGGAACTGCCGCCCTTGATGAAGAGCTGGTCCTCGGCGTTGCGTTCCAGCACATGGGAGCCGGGCCAGAATGGGTTGGCCTTGTCGAAGGCCACGAATGCCTCGGGCTCGCCGATGCCGGCCATCAGCGCGTTCCAGGTGGCGAGTTTGCGTGCAACGGGGTCGGATAAACCGACGGCCGAGCGGGACCTGATGGCGGCGCGCAAGGCATCGAGCTCAGCAGCTTGCGGATAGGGTTCGAGCAGCGGCCGGAGCAATTTTGCCAGTCTGGCCCGATAGGCTTTTTCCGCGGGAGGCAGAGGCAATACGGGTCCCTTGCTGACCGGGCGGCGTGGATTGCGCTCGGGCATGGGGACCCGCGTGGCGGGGGCGCTGTTTTCCGCCATAGGTTGTGCGGGCGAGGTCTGGGCATGAGACCCCGCTGGCAGGGAAAACGTCAGTGAACAGGCGACAATGGTCGCGACGACTCGCATGATTGGCTTTCTCCCCGCTGTCATTTCGTCCAGGGCTGTCCGCTGACCCTGGCCGGTCGATAGCTGTTCAAGGCGCCGGAGGAAAGGCTGTGTTCATCCGGCCCCGGGCATGAACGCTTCTTGCGACCGTCGTTCTCAGAGCATAGAGTTGTTGCCTCATCATGGCGAACTGAGGTTCCGGCCAGGATTCGGGGAATTGAATTGTCCGGCCATGTTCAGATCACGCTGACACAAATGGCCGGGTTCGATCAAGATTCGCAGTCATCACAGGCGGGGATCAAGCCTCGTCCGAAAATCGGAGGAAGCTCCATGTTCAAGGGCTCGCTACCGGCACTCATTACGCCGATGAACAATGGCAAGGTTGATGAACCGGCGTTCGAGCGCCTCGTGGAATGGCAGATCTCGCAGGGCTCGCACGGTCTGGTGCCGGTCGGCACGACGGGCGAGACGCCAACCCTGTCGCATGACGAGCACAAGCGGGTGGTGGAGCTGTGCATCAAGGTCGCCAAGGGGCGGGTGCCGGTGATTGCGGGTGCGGGTTCCAATTCCACGGAAGAGGCGATCGAGCTGACGCGCTTCGCGAAGTCGGCCGGGGCGTCAGCGACCCTGCATTCGACCGGGTACTACAACAAGCCGACGCAGGAGGGGCTCTACCTCCACTTCAAGGCGATCAGCGATGCGGTGGACCTGCCGATCATCGTCTACAATGTTCCACCGCGGACCGTGGTGGACATCCTGCCGGCGACGCTGGCACGGATGGCGACGCTGAAGAACGTGGTGGGGGTCAAGGATGCCTCGGCCAAGGTCGACCGGATGTCCCAGCACAGACTGATGATCAAGAAGCCGTTCTCGTTCCTGTCCGGCGAAGACGCCACCGCACTCGGCTTCAATGCGCACGGCGGAAATGGCTGCATCTCGGTGACGGGGAATGTGGCGCCGAAGCTGTGCGCGGAATTCCAGGAGGCGACGCTCAAGGGTGATTTCAAGCGTGCGCTGGAACTCCAGGACATCCTGATGCCGCTGCACGACGCGCTGTTCGTCGAGACCAATCCGGCGCCGGTGAAGTATGCGGCGTGGCGGCTCGGCCTGATCGCCAGCCCCGAGTGCAGACTGCCGTTGGCCCCGCTGACGGATGCAACCAAGAAGATCGTCGATTCGGCACTGGCGCATGCCGGTCTGCTGAAGGCAAATGCTGCCGAGTGAGGTCGCCAGGCAGGTGATTGTCTGCTGTTATCAGGGGCCCGTGCCGGAGGTGTCCGGCGCGGGCCTTATTTTGGCATGCGGCGTAACGGCCAATCGTGATGACTT
>JBKDZY010000296.1:0-3376 GCA_047971765.1 Hyphomicrobiaceae bacterium
CCTCGGGCGTGTTCCGCCCCTATGCCGGGGTGTCCACCGCGATCATGATTTTCACCAAAACCGAAAGCGGCGGCACGGATAACGTCTGGTTCTATGACATGGAGGCGGACGGGCTGAGCCTTGATGACAAGCGCACGGAGCTGTTGCCGTCTGAGAAGCAGGGGCCGGTGCCCGGCGAGGCGCTAACCGAGGGCGAGCACGCCAAGAACAACCTACCGGACATTCTGGCCCGCTGGGGTGCGCTAGAGGCAGAGGCCGAGCGCCCACGCACCGCGCAAAGCTTCATGGTCCCTCTGGCGGATATTCAGGCCACGGGCACATGGGACCTTTCGCTTAACCGATACAAAGAAGTGCTTCAGGAAGAGATCAGGCATCGCCCTCCAGACGAGATCATAGCCGAGCTGCGCTGCATGGAAATCGAAATCATGCGAGGACTGAAGCAGCTAAAAGGAATGCTGGGATGAGTTGGGCCACCCTACCTTTCCCTGAGGTGTTCGCCGACAAGACATCAGGCAATGTTAAAACGCTACAATCCGACTATTTGGAGAGTGGCCAGTTTCCGATTGTTGATCAGGGTCAGCAAATCATTGGCGGCTATACGAACGACGAAGAACGCCTTTGTAATGTTGAGGGTCCCGTCATCGTCTTTGGGGATCACACGAAAGCGTTCAAATACATCGATTTTCCTTTCTGCATAGGCGCGGACGGCACGAAAATTCTGAAGCCGAAGATCGACGCCGACATGCGCTATCTGTTCCATGCCGCGCGCCAAATCCACATTCCCGACAACGGATATAGCCGTCATTTTAAATATCTGAAGCGAGGCGAAATCCCCCTCCCACCGTTGGAGGAGCAGAGACGGATTGCGGGAATACTGGATCAGGCGGACGCGCTCCGCCGCCTCCGCATCCGCGCCTTGGACAAACTGAACACCCTCGGCCAGGCGATATTTCATGAGATGTTTGGAGATCCATCGACCAACCCTAAAGGCTGGCCCATGGGCAAGGTCGGCGACCTTCTCGCTGAAGCGAAATACGGAACTTCTGGTAAGGCGAACACCGAGGGGCGCGGCCTGCCTATCCTTCGAATGGGAAACGTAACGTATGACGGGCGCATTGATCTGTCCGATCTCAAGCATATCGAACTTACCGAAAAAGAGCTCCCAAAGTACACAACTCAGCCCGGCGACATCCTATTCAACCGCACTAACAGCAAAGACTTGGTCGGCAAGACAGCGGTCGTAACGGACGACAAGCCTATGGCCATCGCGGGCTATTTGGTGCGCGGTCGAGCGAACGAACGCGGAGATACCCACTACATTAGCGGCTATTTGAACTCCGCTCACGGCAAGGCCGTTCTTCGCAACATGTGCAAGAACATTGTTGGAATGGCCAACATTAACGCGAAGGAATTTCAGACGATCCCTATCGCGATCCCGCCTGTTGAACTTCAGCGAAAGTACGCTGCTCGGCTGATGCAATTGAAGCCGGAAGAGATGCGTGTACAGGCATCACGAGCGGCGTTGAGTGACCTTTTTTCCTCCCTTCAACAACGCGCCTTTCGGGGGGAACTCTGAGATGCGGGGCGAAATCATCGGCGTCTGGTCCGAGATGTGGCGGCAGGTCTGGCGCAAGCTGGCCGATCACCGCGATGCGCCGGAAGACCTTTTTTGCGAGCTTTACCGCGAACTCAACAAGTCTTTCGTCGTGAAGCTGGACCCGGCCACATCCCTTGCTGCGATTGTGGATGACAAGGACGAGGCCCGCATAGCCTTCCGCGACACCAAAGTAACCGCGTTGACCGGAGAGCTATCCGCCGTCGAATTTCTCGAACGCGCCCACACAGTCATCGAAGACTTCGGCAGCGAGGCCCTGACCAACAGATATTTCCTGCTGATCCGTGACTTCCTCGACAAGTACAGCCTCCGCTATGACCTCCGCCGCCCCTTCAGCCTGCACCCAACACTCCCCGGTGTTTTCGCCCGTCTGATGCGCGACTTACGACATGTCACGTCGCAGGACGCAGCTCTTGCGGCGCTCATGCATGATTTCGAGGAATGCGTTCGCGACCTGAAAGGTGATCAGTCTCCAAGAAAGGTAAAACAGTGCATCTCCGCTCAGTTCAATCTTCTCGAAGCGCTGCTCAAACAACACCCTGACGTGGTTGCCTTCAACGCAACGGCCCGCCGCGAAGCGAACACCTTTGGCGCGATGTGTGATCGAACGATCGTCTGGCCGCACGAGCAGATCAAGGAATCGGCAAAAGGCATCTATCGCTTTGCCAACGATTATCCCGGCATCCGTCACGCAGGCACAGCCGCTAGCCAGCTACGCGAGATTGAAATGCGCGATTTGGTCTCTGTGACCATCATGCTTGCCGGTTTTACACCCTATTTCACCGATGCTCTGGACGCCGAGCACGCCTATTCAGATTAATTCCAATACCGAGTTCGTTACCATGAAAGCCACCGATGCCAACCTCCTGAACTTCATCAACAGCGCGCCACAGTTCGTCATTCCGATCTATCAGCGGACCTATTCCTGGACTGAGCGTGAGTGTCGGCAGTTGTGGGAGGACATCCGGCGTGCGGGGCGTAGTGGGCATATCCCCGTGCATTTCCTGGGCTCGGTCGTTTACATCGAAGAAAGCCTGTCCAACACATCCAGCCGCGCGCCACTTCTTGTCATCGACGGCCAGCAGCGCCTGACCTCGGTCACGCTGCTCCTTTCTGCTCTGTCGCGCAAGGTGGGCGACGAGGAGCCGGTCGATGGCTTCTCGTTCAAGAAGATCCGCAACCGATACCTGATGGACCCGGATGAAAGCGGCGAACGTGCTTTCAAGCTGTTGTTGTCCAAGACCGACCGCACGACACTGAACGCGGTGGTGTCGGGCGATGACTTGCCCGAGCCACATTCGGTGCGTGTTGCCGAGAACTTCAAGATGTTCTCGCGTTGGCTCGACCAGGACGACGAGGCTGTGTCGGAGGTTTGCTCTGGTCTTGCCAAGCTGATGATTGTGGACGTGGCGCTCAGCCGGGAACATGACAATCCTCAGCTCATTTTCGAAAGCATGAACTCGACGGGCAAGGAACTGTCGCAGGCCGATCTGATCCGCAATTTCGTCTTGATGGGGTTGGAGCCGAAACTGCAAACCCGGCTTTATGAGCAATACTGGCGGCGCATGGAAGAAGGTTTTGGTCAGGCTGCCTATGCCTCGCACTTTGACGGTTTCATGCGGAATTATCTGACGGTCGTGACCGGGTCGATCCCCAGACTTGATGATGTCTATGATGCGTACAAGGCGTATTCCCAGGAACAAATTGGCGGTGGCCGTGAGGTGGAAGACCTCGTGCGGGAGGTCTGGGAATTCTCGCAGT
>JBKDZY010000297.1:0-1615 GCA_047971765.1 Hyphomicrobiaceae bacterium
GGCCGTCAAACTCGGGGATCAGCTTCTCCAGCCGCTCCTTGTCCTTCCCGAGCTTCGGCTCGAAGGTCACGTCGATTCCGTTGTCCTTGAAGATGGCAACGGCAGCATCAGAGAGGGCGTCAGAGATGAGAACTTTGGGTGCGGGCATGATGGTGCTCCGAATGAAGGCAGGTTGCGGCAGCGGTTGACACCGCTCGCGGGAGGGATTGATCGGGGTCTGGGCCGGGCGAACCAGGCCACATCAGGCGATGGACGGCAGAGCCGGAGGGAGGACCGGGACACGGAGAGATCCGCAACGCGCCAGCGCTCGGCCCTGCACAGGCTTTCACGCCACCTTGGGTAGGCGGGCCAGCTCCTGGGCATAGGCCCAGTCGAGCCAGGGCGTGAGGGCCTCGAGGTCCGAACGCTCGACCGTGGCGCCGCACCAGATGCGGAAGGACGCCGGCGCATCGCGGTGATTGGCGATGTCGGCGGCCACACCTTCCTTCTCGAGTGTGGCGGCGATGGCCTTGACGAAATCCTTCTGGCCCGCTTCGTCCAGGTGGGCGAGCGCCGGATCGACCAGCTTCAGGCAGACGCTGGTGTTCGACCAGGATTGCGGCGCGCTGGCGAGATTGGTGATCCAAGGCGTCACCGCGGCCCAATCATGCAGAACCTTGGCATTGGCATCGGCGCGCGCGCACAGGCCCTGCAGGCCTCCGGCCTTCTCGGCCCACGCCAGCGCATCGAGATAATCCTCGACGCACACCATCGACGGCGTGTTGATGGTCTCGCCCTCGAAGATTCCCTTGATCAGCTTGCCGCCCTTGGTGAGACGGAAAACCTTCGGCAACGGCCAGGACGGCGTGTAGCTCTCCAGCCGGGCGATGGCGCGTGGCGACAGGATCAAAATGCCGTGCGCGGCTTCGCCGCCGAGCACCTTCTGCCAGGAAAAGGTCAGCACATCGACCTTCGACCAGTCGATCTCCTGCGCAAACGCGGCCGAGGTGGCATCGACGAAGGTCAGGCCTTCACGCTCCGAAGGGATCCAGTCGTAGTTGGGAATACGCACGCCCGAGGTCGTGCCGTTGGCCGTGAAAATCACGTCGCGCTTGAAATCGACCTTGGAGAGGTCCGGGATTTCGCCATAGGGCGCGTCGGTGACCGTGACGTCGGCGAGCTTCAATTGCTTCACGATGTCCGTGACCCAGCCACTGCCGAAGCTTTCCCACGCCAGGGCCTCGACCCCGCGGGCGCCAAGCATGGTCCACATCGCCATTTCGAAGGCGCCGGTATCGGACGCCGGTACGATGCCGCAAACGAATCCATCCGGGAGACCGAGCAGCCGCCGGGTAAGGTCGACCGCCTTCTTGAGGCGTGCCTTGCCTTCCTTGGCGCGGTGCGAGCGGCCGATGAAAGCGTTGGAGAGGGCTTCGGGGGTCCATCCGGGGCGCTTTGCGCAGGGGCCGGACGAAAAGTGAACGCACGCCGGACGGCGCGCGGGCTTGGCATGTGCAGTCATGTGCTATCCTTACAGATAGAAGCCTCCCGTTGGGGGGAGGTGTCCCGCTGCGGCTGATATTCGATCGTTATGGCTTCGTCAATTGCGGCAATTTCACCGACAGCCTGGGCCACC
>JBKDZY010000298.1:0-1707 GCA_047971765.1 Hyphomicrobiaceae bacterium
AGGGCAAGGTCAAGAAGGACCTCGCGGAAGCTCAGGAGATCCTCGACAAGGAGCACTATGGCCTGGAGAAGGTCAAAGAGCGCATTGTCGAATACCTGGCCGTGCAGAACCGCACCAACAAGTTGAAGGGTCCGATTCTATGCCTTGTCGGCCCTCCAGGCGTTGGCAAGACGTCGCTGGGCAAGTCGATCGCGAATGCCACGGGCCGCGAGTTCGTGCGCATGTCGTTGGGTGGTGTGCGCGATGAGGCGGAGATTCGCGGCCATCGGCGCACCTATATCGGCTCGATGCCAGGCAAGGTCATCCAGTCCATGAAGAAGACCAAGCGGGTCAATCCGCTGTTCCTTCTGGACGAGATCGACAAGATGGGTTCCGATTTCCGCGGTGATCCCTCGTCGGCTTTGCTCGAGGTGCTCGATCCTGAGCAGAATGCGACGTTCAACGACCATTACCTGGAGGTCGATTATGATCTCTCCAACGTCATGTTCGTGACGACGGCGAATACGCTCAACATCCCCGCCCCGCTGATGGACCGCATGGAGATTATTCGTCTGGCGGGCTATACGGAGAACGAAAAGATCGAAATCGCCAAGCGCCATCTCATTCCCGAGCAGAAGCAGGCGCATGGTCTTGCCGACCAGGAGTTCTCCATCGAGGATGCGGCGCTGCAGGAACTGATCCGACGCTACACGCGCGAAGCGGGTGTGCGGTCGCTGGAGCGCGAGATCGCCAAGCTTGCCCGCAAGGCGGTGAAGGAGATCCTCACCTCATCGAACAAGAGCGTGACGGTGAGCCTCGGCAATCTGCCGGACTATCTTGGTGTACCCAAGTTCCGCTACGGTGAAGCGGAGCTGGAAGATCAGGTCGGTATCGTCACCGGACTTGCGTGGACGGAAGTCGGCGGCGAGTTGCTCACGATCGAAGGCATCAAGATGCCCGGCAAGGGCAAGATGACGGTGACGGGCAACCTGCGCGATGTGATGAAGGAGTCGATCCAGGCGGCGAACGCTTATGTGCGCTCGCGTTCGGTTGATTTCGTCATCGCTCCAACGATGTTCGAGAAGTATGACATCCACGTGCATGTTCCTGAGGGCGCAACGCCCAAGGACGGGCCATCGGCCGGCATCGCCATGGTCACGGCGATCATCTCGGTTCTGAGCCAGATTCCGGTGCGCAAGGATGTGGCGATGACCGGCGAGATCACGCTCCGAGGACGTGTGCTGCCGATCGGTGGCTTGAAGGAGAAGCTGCTTGCGGCATTGCGAGGCGGCATCAAGACGGTCTGTATCCCGGAGGAAAATGTCAAGGATCTGACCGAGATTCCCGACGAGGTGAAGAACAAGCTCGAGATCGTGCCCGTCTCGCGTCTCGAAGAGGTCTTGAAAACCGCTTTGGTGCGTGTGCCCGAACCGATCCAGTGGGACGAGGAGGCGCAGGCGCAGGTCGTGGCCAGCGAGAGTGAGGATCAGGACAAGGGCGGCTCGCGCGTTACCGCACACTGACATACGCGCGTTACCGTGCACTGACAGTTGAACGAATATTAAACTTCGTTCATTTAAACATTATGGCCAGTCTGGGGTGAAATTCCGCAGGCTGGCCATAACCTTTCAAAAAACGAGCCTGTCTTTTGGGTGAGGGTGGTAGAAAGCCCGAAAAACCGCGAGATTCCGCTTGACGACTACTGTCTTTCGGGGCTTGTGTGCACCC
>JBKDZY010000299.1:0-1984 GCA_047971765.1 Hyphomicrobiaceae bacterium
GAAAAGCGCACGGAAGCCGAAAAGATCGACGGCATCGACAACCGTTTCCTCGACGAACAATTCCCGCTGGAAGTGGGCAAGCTGCGCGAGGACGTCGATCTGATCCGCAGCGCCAGCAGCCCGTTCAACCTCGTTGACTTCCTGGCCGGCCAGCAGACGCCGGTATTCTTCGGCTCGGGGATCAACAACTTCGGTGTGCAGGAAATCCTGCAGGCCCTGCTCGACTGGGCGCCGCCGCCGCAGGCACGCGATGCGGGTGAACGCATGGTCGAGCCGGCTGAGCCGGCGTTCTCGGGCTTCGTCTTCAAGATCCAGGCCAATATGGACCCCAAGCATCGTGACCGCATCGCGTTCTTCCGTGTGTGTTCCGGCCGCTATACCTCGGGCATGAAAGTCAAACACGTGCGCATGGACCGCGAGATGAAGCTGGCCAATGCGCTGACCTTTATGGCCAACGAACGCGTGCTGATGGAGGACGCCGTCGCCGGCGACATCATCGGCATCCACAACCACGGCCAGCTGCATATCGGTGACACATTGACCGAAGGCGAGACACTCGGCTTCAAGGGCATCCCGTACTTCTCGCCGGAACTTTTCCGCATGGCGCGTCTGCGCGATCCGCTGAAGAGCAAGCAGTTGCAGAAGGGGTTGCAGGAGCTTGGAGAGGAAGGCGCCATCCAGGTCTTCGAGAACCTCGCCAGCGGCGCCATGCTGCTCGGCGCCGTCGGCGTGCTGCAGTTTGAAGTTGTCGCCCAGCGCCTGCAGACCGAATACAAGGTCGATGCCATTTTCGAACCGGCCGATATCCATACCGCCCGCTGGCTGACCTTCCCCGACGAACTGACGCGCAAGAATTTCGAGCGCGAACAATCACACCGCATGGCCAAGGATGTGGACGGCAACCTGGTGTACCTCGCCAGCACCCGCTACAACCTCGATGTGACCCGCGAAAAATGGACCAAGGTCGGCTTCCACGACTCGCGCGAACACGGGCAGATCCTGGGCTAAACAGCCGCCGCACAGCAATGCCCAACATTTTCTTCTTCGACATCGACAACACGCTGCTTGACCACCGCACGCTGACCATCCCGTCCTCGGCCCTGGCGGCCATCGGCAAGCTCAAGCAGGAGGGACATACGGTGGTCATCGCTACCGGACGCAGCCACGAACATGCCCGGCCGTTCATCGACCAGATCGGCCCAAGCTTCGCCATCACCCAGAACGGTGCGCGCATCCTGCAAGGGGAAGAAGAAGTCCTGGGGATTCCACTCGACAGACAGGCACTGGCCGGGCTTTTCGACTGGACGCATGCGCAGGGACATTGTTACGGAGTCAACGAGGGCGTTTCAGGCTACATCAATGCGCCCGACCCGGTCGCCACCATCCCCCTCGACAGCGTCGAAATGCCCTACCAGACGACATCATCGTTCTACCTGCAGCGGAACGTATACCAGGCCTGGCTGTTTTTCGACCAGAGGCTCGACGACGTCCTGGTTCCCGCCATTCGTGAACGGTTTCCGGAGTTCGACGTCGTGCGCTGGCATCGAACAGCCGTCGACATACAGCCCCATGGCATCAACAAATGGACCGGCTGCCAGTGGGTGCTCGCGCAAACCGGTTACCACCCCGACCAGGCCATCGCATTCGGCGACGGTCTCAATGACATGCAGATGCTGCGGGGCGTTGGCCTGGGCATTGCCATGGACAACGGACACCCGGACCTGAAAGCCGTCGCCGACATGATCGCCCCTGCACTGCATGATGATGGAATTGCCCTGACCCTGAACAGGATTGCGGCCAGATGAACCGGCCAACCTTCTGACCGCTTTTACCCGACGTCCTCCCATGCTCAACACCCTGACCCTGCTGATGCTCTTCCAACTGGGCGGCGAATTGTGTGTACATGCGTTTGGCCTGCCGGTTCCCGGCCCGGTCATCGGCATGATTCTGCTTTTCCTTGCCCTGCTCGCCAGAGGCCATGTCG
>JBKDZY010000300.1:0-1718 GCA_047971765.1 Hyphomicrobiaceae bacterium
AGGCCCGCCGCACGCGGCCGGCTCGCCGGAGCTGCGCCGTACGAACGGAAAAGCAACCGGCTACCGAACATGTCAGGCGTCGCCGACAGCACCATGGCTGCCGTTGGCTCATCCATCCAGAAGCGGCTCGGCAGTTGCCCACCGCGCAGTTGGCCCAGCACCAGCGGTGAGCCGATCTCAGCCGCCGGAGTATCTATTTCTATCGGACGGCCCCGCCACCGCAGGCGTCGGAGAACGTGGCGGACTGCGGTCACGACGTCTAGGTCAGATTCAACGAGCAGTCTGCTCAGGGTCTGGGCTCGGGCATATTGATCATCGACCAGAACCCGCCTGTCGACCACCATCGCCAATCTGCGGGGAAGTCTCGGACCACCGAGTTCGTATGCCAAGGCCACGGCAAAGATATGGACATCGATGACCGACGTCTTACCCGAACCGGTCGGGGCGACGATCCGGTCAGGCCATCTCCCGTTCTCCAGCAGATGATCAAGCAAGTCCTCCTGCCAGGGGAACGGTTCGTTGCCTGAGTTGGCGGCCGCGAAGAACGCCGCGAAATGGGTTCGAGTGAGTTGCATGACTCACACCTCGCGATCGATCGGGACGTCGACAGGCACCAGAAGTCCGCCGCCCAGATGTCTGCTCTGGCCGATGGCTTGTACGACCCGATCGCCGCCGAGGTCACCGACTGTCAAAGTGGCCGAATAGGGCCGCAGAGCCGACGACGAATTGACCTTATGGGCGTACCTCTGCACGTCTTGGGCGCGCAACGGCGCAGCGTCGAGTACAGCGGCACCATGTCGCTGAACTCGCTGGACCATCTCGAGAGCGCGTTCATCGCCACGCCCAGGTACCCGTCCGATGAACTCCTTCCAGACGAAGGCCATCGACAACAGGGCTGCATGACCGAACGACCACGGCACGTTTCGCACGCCACGGGAGTCCGGAACGGCAGGAGACCCGGTAAGCCATAGGCGAATCACCGACGATGCAGACGGCCGCCAGAAGTCGTCGGCGGCGCGAGCCGTAGCCTGCCCCAATTCGAGCGGACCACCCGGCGCGGACCGCAGAACCGACAGCGCCCTCAGCGCCAGCGGAACCGCGTCCAACCCAGTCGCCTGACTGTCAGGCGGAATCAGAAGCACCATCGCGGAATCGGCTGCCTCTGGAAGGTCTACTGGCATGGAGGAATCGACTACCTGGATGGCCAATCGATTGGCCGGACGCCCACCTTCTGGATAATTGCCGGTGATCAAGGGGGGAACGTTCTCTCGGAGAACGGAGATCATTGCTCGATGCATCGCCACAGCCAAGGACACGCGGTCGCGAGGGGAAACTCGGCGACTCAGCGGGATAAGCAGCGCACGAGACCAGGGCAAGTGGTCCGGCTCCGCTTCCCTGGCAACGTACTTCGCAACGGCCACCCGCTCCCGCGGCGGCACATGCGAGCCAGACACCTCATCGGTTTTCCATCCGTCCCGCGCAACGGACGGCGCCCGTTCCGTAACCCGTTGGTGGGCCCCAACCAGTTCCGCGGTTCGCCCGGGTAGCGGAACCTGAAGGTCGCTGCCCGGCGTGAAGAGGTCAGCCTCGTGATTCAACCAGAGCGAGGAGGGCGACTCCTGGTCGGTCACGACCAACCGCACCGGCGATTGCGCGGTTCCCAGGTGGGATACCTCGGCACAGAGTGCCTTCAAGATCTGGGCAACTGGGGCAGGTGG
>JBKDZY010000301.1:0-13764 GCA_047971765.1 Hyphomicrobiaceae bacterium
CCTTTTCCAGGGTGACCTCGAGAATGCCTGTCGGATCGTCGGGGTCCCGGGAAACGAAGATATCGCGGGTCAGGCGGTCGCGAACCTCACCGGGCTGCGCCGCAAGCCTGACGATCTCGCCCGTGAGGCGGTCGGAAGCTGGTTTGTAGGGGGCGCCGAACGGAAACACGATCCATCTGAGCTTCATGCGCACGAACGCATTCGGGAAGTTCTCGATCGCGCCCTGCAAGGCCTGTTGGATGCGGTAGAGGCCATTGCGCACGCACACTTCGACGATCGGACGATCGGAGCCGGGAAAGCCGTCGTCCTCGAAGCGTTTGAGGGTCGCGGACAGGAGGTACAACTCGGACAGGACATCGGCCATGCGCCCCGTGAGCTTCTGCTTGGTCTTGAGCCCGCCGCCGAGCATGGCGACCATCAGGTCCGCGATCAGTGCGAAGTTGTGGGCCTGCCGCCAGAGCTGGCGGTACCAGTGTTCGAGCCCCGGAACCTTGTCGGGAACCTCCCCGAAGCGGCCAGCAGTGATATTGTGGAAGAAGGCGCCCGCGAAATTGGCGAGCGCGAACGCCACATGCCCCCCGAAGGCGTCATCGAATTCCTTGATCCCTTGTGCCCGGTCGGGGTTCTCGCACGCCTTGATCTCGCGATAGAGGAAGGGATGAGCCCGGAGCGCCCCCTGCGCAAACGTGATCAACGAACGGGTGAGAATGTTGGCCCCTTCGACCGTGATGCCAACCGGCACCATCTGGTAGGCCGATTGCAGATAGTTTGAGGGGCCGTCGCAGATGCCGCGTCCGCCGTGCAGGTCCATGGCGTCGTTGACCGAGTGGCGCAGGCGCTCGGTCGATTGGTATTTCATGATGGCCGAGATCACCGAGGGCTTCTCGCCAGCAGTGACCATGGATGCGGTGACGGCGCGCCCCGCTTCCGTGACGTAGGCGGCTTCGATCATCCGGGCGAGTGGCTCTTCCAGGCCCTCCATGCGGGAAATTGGAAGCCCGAACTGCCGGCGGATGCGGCCATAGGCGGTCGCGAACCGCAGGGTAGACTTGGTGCCCGCGGCTCCGGAAGAGGGCAGCGAAATTGCCCGCCCGGCCGCAAGGCATTCCATCAGCATGCGCCAGCCGTGCCCTACCATGGCCTGCCCGCCGATCACCCAGTCCATGGGAATGAAGACATCGCGGCCCCAGTTCGGTCCGTTGGGGAAGGCTGCACCCGAGGGGAGATGCCGCCGCCCGATGTTGACCCCCGGATGGTTTGCGGGAATGAGCGCGACGGTGATGCCGATCTCTTCCTTGCTGCCCAGCAGGTGGTCGGGGTCGAGCAGGCGGAAGGCCAGTCCGACCAGCGTCGCCTTGGGGCCAAGGGTGATGTAGCGCTTGTCCCAGGACACGCGGATGCCCAGCGTCTCGCGCCCTTCCCATTGGCCTTTGGTCACATAACCGACATCACGCATGGTGGCGGCATCGGAACCGGAGGTGGGGCCGGTGAGCGAGAAGCACGGCACCTCGAGCCCCTTGGCCAGTCGCGGCAGGAAATGAGCCTTCTGGGCGTCCGTCCCGTATTTTTCGATCAATTCGCCCGGCCCCAATGAATTGGGGACCATGACGATGGTGACGACATCCGGTGAGCGTGAGGCGATCTTGCCGAGTACGAGCGACTGGGCCTGCGGGGAAAATCCGAGGCCACCGTGCTCCTTCGAGATCAGCATCCCCAGGATCCCATTCGCCTTCACGAAGTCGCATATATCGTCGCTGACTTCCCTATCGGTGTGGCGGACCTGCCAGTCATTGATCATCCGGCACAGCTCGGTGGTCGGTCCATCGAGGAACGCGCGTTCCTCAGGTGTCAGCGTAATCGGCGCGACGTCACGCAGCCGTTGCCAGTTCGGGCGGCCCGAGAACAGCTCGGCATCGAACCCCACGGTTCCAGCCTCCAGCGCTTCGGTTTCCGTGTCTGAGACTTTCGGCAGGATGCGGCGGATGGCCGAGTAGATGGGACCGATGAGCACCAGACGGCGGATTGGTGCGACACACAACACGGCCAGGATGATCGCTGGAAGCCACAGTAGCCATCCGAACCCGCTCGGCCAGGTTAAGCTGAAGGTCCCGCAGATCAGGCCGGTTTGCAGCGCCAATGCAACCAACGCCGCCAGAACCGCCCAGAGCCACAGGGAAGCGCGACGCGCCGCCAATACAATGATCGCAACGACCAGTATCAGGGTGAAAATCAGCACGGTCACGGCCTGAAGCCTCCTCAGTGGCGCAAACGGGCGCCAGGACTGCTCGCTTGTCGCGCCATCCCGACCTGCACCGCATCTTGATCACACCGTGTTATATCGCCCAGAGCTTTCGGCAGGGATAACGATTTCTGTGACCGGACTTGTTTTCTTGTCCGCACCAAAGCCGATGGGACCATGGCATCAGCGAGCCGTGGCGTCGCCAGTCACACAAGGGAAAGCCGGTCTCCACCGGTTCCTGACCGGATCGGAAAGGGTTTTCCGGGGGGTGAGTGCGAATATGATTGATTATTTCGAAAGCGTCATTTGACAGGGCCGGGCTGGTCGGCAGATTGTAAAGAAAACATTTGGGGCACCGCGAGAGGGAGCGGCGATGAAAGTGGCCCGTCAAGTCGATATCATCCGCCGCAGGGATGTATTGATTTCGGCTGCATCTGCGGGATTGATTTTGGCGCTGGGCCGCAAGGCGCAGGCTGCCGAGCCAAATGCGGGGGATGGCCCGCAGCTCGAAACCGTGTCGCCTTATGAACAGGCGCTCGACAAGATCCTCGGTGAGAGCAAGCCGCATCCCGGGAAAATTACGTTCGACATCCCCGATATCGCCGAGAACGGCAATACGGTGCCCTACAAGGTGTCGGTCGAAAGCCCGATGACCGAGGCGGATCACATCCAGGCCATCTATGTGCTCGCCAGCGAGAACCCGATCCCCAACATCATATCGTGCTACCTGACCCCCGCGGCCGGTCTGGCGACCGTGTCGAGCCGTATGAGATTGGCCAAGACCCAGAATGTGGTGGTGCTGGCGAAGAAGTCAGATGGCAGGTTCTGGCTCGCCGAGCATGTGGTGAAGGTCACGATCGGCGGGTGTGGTGGCTGAGATGGAGCGAGATGGCTGGCGGGTTGACCTGCCACGAACCGGGAACGAGAGGGCATGACCATGAGGCCGCGCGTCAAGGTTCCTGAAACGGCCAGGCCGGGCGAGATCATTCCGATCAAGACCCTTATCAGTCACGTCATGGAGACCGGCCAGCGGCGCGACAAGGATGGCAAGCCCATCCCACGAAAGATCATCCACGCCTTCGAGGCGACCTTCGAGGGCAAGGAGGTGTTCCGGGCGGAATTGTTCCCGGGAACTTCGGCCAATCCCTATATCGTCTTCTATTTCAAGGTCGAGCGTCCCGGGGACATGATCCTGACGTGGACCGAGGACGGCGGCGCCAAGGCCTCCAAGACTGTGAAGATCAACGTCGCCAGTTGAGCCGGTGCGCACAGGTGCGAGCGCACACAGGTGATGGTCGTGCCCCGCTCACCGGCAGGCTCTCGATCCTGAAGCCCCGATCCTTAAGCTCCTGTGCGGCCGGGCTGCCGGTTGGCCGTAGCCCGTGCTGCACGGGTGAGCTGAACGCGTCACAGATTGACGCTTTCACGCAATTCCTGCCGGGCGCCGGCGCGCGAGAGGCGGATCTGGGCAATGATCCCCACGCAGGCCATGAACGCGCCATTGATCAGCAAGGTGCTGTGCAGGCCGATGTGGCCTGCCATGAAGCCGGTCATCAGGTTGCCGAACGGCGCCATGCCGATGAAGAACATGAAGTAGAGGCCGATCACGCGGCCGCGCCAACTGTCGTCCACGGATTGCTGCAGCAGCGTGTTGGTCGAAACCGAGGTCGAGAGCACGAATGCGCCAACAACCGCCAGCAGGGGAAGGCCGAGCCAGAGCTGGGTCATCTGGCTGAACGCCATCAGCGCGACGCCGCCGATGATCGGCGAGACCTGCACCACCCGGAACTGGGCGTAGTGGTTCTTCTGTAGCGAAAGAAACAGCGCAGCCGCAAGCGCCCCGATCCCCGAGGCCGACAGCAACGCGCCGACCATGCCGGCACTGCCCCCGAACAGGTTGACGGCGACCGAGGGCATCATCTGGTTGAGGGGCACCGCACACAGCGCCACGGCCGTTGCAGACGGCAGGATGTAGCGCGCAACCGGCAGTGCGGTGAGCCGCTTGATCGACGCCCGGATCATCATGCGTCGCCCCGCCGGCAGGGCCAGGGTGCGGCTTTCCGGCAGACGCATCGCGATCAACGCGCCGATGATGCCGATGAAACTGACCGCATTGATGAGAAAGCACACGCTCTCGGAAAAGCGCGCCAGCAGCACGCCTGCGATGGCAGGCCCGATCATGCGGCCGGTGTTGAACATCACCGAGTTGAAGCTGATGGCGCTTGGCAACAGCCGGCGGTCCTCGACAATGGCGCCGACAAGCGACTGCCGGGTTGGCGCTTCGCAGGCATTGCCGAGACCAATCAGGATGGCGATGCCGAGATAGACCTCGATGCTTTGGACATGCAGGAACGACACGGTCGCCAGCACCGTTGCGAGGATTGCAAGCCAGGTGTTGATGATCACCAACGTTGTCACGCGGGGCAGGCGGTCAATCAGGAACCCCGCCACCGGCGCAATGAAGAGATGCGGGATCTGCAGGAGAAACCCTGTAAGCCCGAGAAGAAACGTGGATCCGGTAATCCGGAACACCAGCCACGCGAGTGCCACCTGCTGGATCCAGGTGCCAAGCACGGACATGGCCTGCCCGGCGGCAAACAGGCGGTAGCGCGGCGCTTCGAACGCCGGAGGAAGGAAGTCGCCGAGGGTGCGGCGACGCTGGGGTGGATGGGATGGTGGTGGCGTCTCGGCCGGCTGGGGCAATGTGGTGTCCTTCGAATGGCGCCGTTGAGTGGGGAGAAGTCAGTGGGGGACGTGTGACGGTAAAGCTGAGGTTGTGTGCCGGCTGATCATAGCCGCCAAACAGGCCATCGCGCGAGTGCCGCCAGATGGAAAGTGCGCACTGCGATGGGGGAGGAAGGGCTGTGGCCATAATATCCATGGAGGCTCGAAATCGACACGGCCGCTCTTCCGTCCGGTGTTGTGTGGCCTCGGAAATAATAGCGGAGCGGGCGCTGGGCGCGAAAGCTGAATGCAAAATGAACGTCAGGATCGGGTGCCATTCAGATCTTCGCCGTCATTGTGTCAGGGGTTGGAGGCGCGAGTGTCCCTCGCGATCAGCGTGAACGATGGAGAGACATCCATGAAAGCCATTTCGCTATCGGCAGGTCTTCTGGCAGTCGCCATGGCATGGACCGCGTCCCCGGTTTCAGCAGCAGATCTGGACTATCGCAGCATGCCGCCACCCGACCGGTACGGCTCGGCATATGATGATCCACGCTACAAGGACATCTATGGGCCGGAACCGCGAAGGGGCTATACCTTTGCGCCGGAGCCATACCGGGCCCCGCGTGAGCGCGCATATGATCGCTATGCCGATGGCGAAAGAGGGTGCCTGCCCCGTCACGTGATCGAGCGGAGGCTCGCCAACAGGGGGTGGTCCGACTTCCACGATGTCCGCCGAAGGGGCGGCATTGCTCGCGTCAAGGCCCGGCGCGACAACGGCGATCTGTTCGTCCTCAGGATTGACCGCTGCTCGGGAGAGATCATCCAGGCACGCCTCATCGACCGGTACGGGCCCCGGCCCTACGCCCACCGTGGCGATAGCCGCTTCGAGCGCCGCTACTGGTAGGGCGGTCCAACGGCTGCAGTGACCAATTGACGTCATGAGAGCGGGTAGATGCTGGCGGGGAGGACAGTTTGTCCTCCCTGAACGCTTCTGAGATGGCATGTTGCGGCCCGGCCAGGTCGCGAGACATTGCAATTGCCTCAGAAACAGTCAGGATCTGCAATTCATGGTTGCGATAGCGGCCAGTGTGCCAATCGCCAGGTGACGAATGCTGGGTTTTGCCGCAACCCGGGCAGGCGGGCGCCCAGGTCGCCCGGACACGATTTCCGGTGGGCAACCGTGAACAGCTCAATTATGCTTCATCGAAACAGGAACAGCCAGACATCGAGCAAGTAGAGGCCAGGCGACAATGGAGTGGACCTCATGATTGATCTTTATACGTGGTCGACCCCCAATGGGCGCAAGGTCTCAATTGCGCTCGAAGAGCTTGGGCTCCCCTACAAGGCCCACGCCGTCGATATCACCAAGGACGAGCAGTTCAAGCCGGAATTCCTGGCGATCAGCCCCAATAACCGGATTCCCGCGATCGTGGACCAGGACACCGGCCAGGCTCTTTTTGAGTCCGGCGCCATCCTGCTCTATCTGGCGGAGAAGACTGGCAAATTGATGTCCAAGAAGCCGGACGAGCGCTGGGCATGCGTGCAATGGCTGATGTGGCAGATGGGGGGCGCCGGCCCGATGTTGGGGCAGGTCCACCATTTTGTGAAATACAACACGGGCAAGGCGCCCTACGCCGAGGAACGCTACCTGAAGGAAGCGCATCGCCTCTATGGTGTACTGGACCGCCAGCTTGCCAAGACCGAGTTTGTTGCCGGAGACTATTCGATCGCCGACATTGCGATATGGCCATGGATTTCGCGTTTCGAGTGGCAGACCATCGATCTGAAGCAGTATCCCAACGTCCTGAGATGGTATAAGGCCATAGCCGCACGTCCGGCGGTTCAGAAGGGTTATGACGTTCCGGTGAAGCAGCCGGGCATTCCAATGCCGTGACGAGGCGCATCAGCTTCTCGCGATCTCTCGGCTGACAACAGGTGAGCGCCATGACAGATACGAAGAAATTTTCCGGCGTCATCGCGCCGGTCGTGACCCCGTTCGGCGAAGACGGTACGCCGGACGCAGACCGTTTTCTCGAGCATTGCGAATGGCTGATGGCCGACGGTTGCACCGCGCTCGCGCCGTTCGGCACGACGAGCGAAGGCAATTCCATCGGCATCGACGAGAAGATGGAGCTGCTTGAGGAACTGGTCGATGCCGACATTGACCCGGCAGTGCTGATGCCTGGCACCGGCTCCTGCTCGGTCGCCGACGCCATCATCATGACCGAGCACGCCCTTGAGTTGGGCTGTGGCGGCATGTTGATGCTGCCGCCCTTCTACTACAAGAACCCGAGCGAGGAGGGGCTGTTCCGCTTCTTCGCAGAGGTCATCGAGGAGGTCGGCGACGACGCGCTCAAGATCTACCTCTATCATATCCCGCCGGTGGCGCAGGTCGGCTTCTCGCTGCCGCTCATTGCGCGCTTGCGCAAGGAATTTCCCGATACCGTCGTCGGCTTGAAGGACAGCTCCGGCGATTGGGCGAATACAAAGGCGATCCTGGATGCCAATCCCGGTTTCGAGGTCTTTCCCGGTTCGGAAGTCTTCCTGCTGGACGGATTGCGGAACGGCGCGGCTGGATGCATCTCCGCGACCGCCAACGTCGCCGCCCGGTCGATCCGCAACCTCTACGATCACTGGCAAGGAAGCGACGCCGACAAGCTCCAGTCCGAGGTGACGGCGCTGCGCAAGGCGATCCAGTCGTATCCGATGATCCCGTTCGTCAAGGCGCTGGTCGCCCACTATCGCGACGACCCGGCCTGGGCAGACCTGCGTCCGCCCTTCACCGAGATGCCGGAAGACGAGGTTGCCGCGGGTATCGAAGCGCTGGTGCGCGATTTCGATTTCCGGATGCATTTCGGCGAGGATGCCTGAGGGGCGCGCAGGCCCGTTCAATCATGAGAAACCTCGACAGGATGGGCGCTGGCGGTGCGAAACGACCCGCCAGCGCCGTTGCTGTGTCTGGCGCACGGCAGTGAACCGCAGAAGGCGCCAGTGAAACATGATCCCGCACACCCGGCGGGCGGGCCGCCGGACGAAAAAAAACCTTCCTCTTTCGAGGAAGGTTTTTGAGGTAGGAGTGGGTGAGTGGTCAGTCAGTGAAAGTAGAACTTTTAGGCGGATGAAGGACCGCCTAGGCCCTCAACGCGGCTGGAACATGCACAGTGGCTATCGCCACCTTCGCGTGTCCCCAACGTTTTGCACCAGCCGGCGACGAAGCGATGAGGGACGTGACAAGCAATCCGCATGCAATCACAAAGCAAAGCAGGGCGACGATTTTGAAGATCTGCCATCGTTTGCCCAGCAAACTGGATGTTGCTTGCAGATCCATGGTCGAAGCGTTCTCTTTCCTTGGTTGATGGAAGGGCTGGTCTTTCTCCGTCCGCGTTGACAGAGTGGTAACGCATAATAATTCGTTAGTCCAACTGGCAGCGGAAACGCGCTTAATTGCCAAAATGTTAAATTAATCGTCGATTAACTTCTGGCGCCGGGTGCACGTCTGCCGAACGTTGCTTTCGGCTCCTGCAAGCCATCTTGCGAACATCTCCAGAAATTAATTTCCCTTGACCAATTGGGCTGCACAGCGATTGTGCCGGCTACCGCCGGTTCAGGTGCGAAACGCAACAGACGAGGGAGTGAAGGCAAGTCATGGCAAAAGGGTATGCGTCGCGCGCGCTGGGTGCATTGGTCTTGGTCGTGGCCGTCGCGCTGCCAATGGGCGGTGCCTATGCGCAGCGTTGCGGGAATACATCCGCAGGATTCGAATCGTGGTTGCAGAAGTTCGAGGCTACTGCCATCCGGGAGGGAATTTCCCGCAGGACGATCCAGTCCGCATTCGCACACGTGAACTATGAGCACAAGGTCATCCGGCTCGATCGTGGGCAGCGCTCGTTCAAGTTGTCATTTGAAAAATTTTACGCCCGCCGCGTGTCGAACTCCATGATCCGACGCGCCAAGAGGGTGATCCGCGAGCGCCAGAGCATGTTCAACCGGATCGAACGGCGCTACGGCGTGCCGCCGTCCATTCTGACAGCGATCTGGGGGCTGGAGACCAACTTCGGTGGTGATACCGGAGGCCGTTTCTACATCATCGGTTCGCTTGCCACCCTGGCCTATGACTGCCGCCGCTCGGACTTCTTCCGGAAGGAACTGATCAACGCGCTTGCCATTATCGACAAGGGCGACATTCCTGCATCGCGTATGCGGGGCGGTTGGGCCGGTGAGATCGGCCCCATGCAGTTCCTGCCTTCGTCCTACAACAAGTATGCCGTGGATTTCGATGGCGACCGTCATCGCGATCTGTTCCGCAGCGTGCCCGACATGATGGCCTCGACCGCAAACTACTTCAAACAGAAGGGATGGCGGGCCGGCCAGCCGTGGGGCGAGGGGACACACAACTACAATGTGATCCGCGAGTGGAACAAGGCAGAGGTCTACGTCAAGACGATCGCGATCATGGCGCAGAAGATCGAGCACTGACTACTGTCAGGAGCTTCGCGCGAGCACGCAAGGGGGCCGGAAACACTGTTTCCGGCCCTCGAACCTTTTGAGCGTACGCGGTTTGCGTCCGTTCGGATTGTGGTGCAAAGGCGCGGGCGTTGGCAAATCTGTTTCTGCGTGAGGCAGGACCCCGCAGCCTTGCATGTGAATGCACGGCGCGACAACCTGAAGCAGTCATCGATTCGGATGACTGCAAAACGCAAAGGAACGACCCATGGATCTTGCAGCACTCGTCGTCTGGCTTGCCATTGGCGCCGTTGCCGGTTGGCTGGCTGGTCAGATCATGAAAGGCGGTGGCTTCGGCGTTCTCGGCAACATCATCGTGGGAATAGTCGGCGCGGCGATTGCGGGCTTCCTTCTTCCCAAATTGGGCATCGTCATCGGCGTCGGGCTGATAGGGGCCGTCATCAATGCCGTGATTGGTGCCTGCATCCTGTTGTTTGTCGTCGGTTTGCTAAAGAGATAGCCGGACGGGCTGTTTGGCGAGGCGGTATCGCGCACGCAACCGTGACACGGAAGCTGTGCATCACCACACAGATGGTATGGAGGACAGGCGGCTCGGTCCAAACGTACTGCAGATCCGGGCCGCTTGATCTGACGCCATGGAGCGTTCCCGCTTCGGGAGGAAACGATCAGGTCGCGACAGCGACTCAGGCAGCAGGCGCCGCCCCCGCGCGAAGCGCGCCGTGATCGCGAGTAGTACAACTCCCAGCCATTTCCGCGCTCAGCGGAAGATGGCTCAGGCCGCAACTGCGGCCCGGCGCGTGCACCGCCTATGCGGGGCGCCCAGCCGAAGGCTGATACGGCGCGTGAGCGCAAACAAGCCAAACCAATTCCGGCTGAACCGGAATTGGTCTATCGCTGACGCGCCCGTTCTTCCTCCTGCAATTCTTTTTTGGAGAGCTTGCCGATCATCGTCTTGGGTAGGCTGTCCCTGAACTCGATCGCTGCCGGCATCTCGATGCGGCTGAGTTTGGTCGCCAGATGGGCGAGAATGTCATCGGCGGTGGCCGTCATGCCGTTTCGCAGCTTGATGAAAGCCTTGGGCGCCTCGCCGCGGTAGTCGTCCTGGATTCCGATGACGCTCACTTCCTCGACCGCCGGATAGGTGGAAATGGCTTCCTCGATGTTGCGTGGATAGACATTGTAGCCCGAGCAGATGATGAGATCCTTGATCCGGTCCACGATAAACAGGAAGCCCTCGTCGTCCATCTCCGCGATGTCGCCGGTGCGCAGGAAGCCGTCAGGTGTCAACTGGGCAGCCGTCTCTTCGGGGCGGTTCCAGTACCCCTTCATGACCTGCGGGCCCAGGACGCACAGTTCGCCCTTTTCGCCAGGGGCCACCTCCCGGCCGGGACTGGACGGGTCGCGCAGCGAAACCATCGTCGCCGGCAGGGGCTGGCCGATGGAGAGTTCCTTGACCGGGCCATTGAAGGGATTGATGCTCACGCCGGGCGAGGCCTCGGTCAACCCGTAGGCTTCCACCACCTTGCATCCCGTCAGATCTTCGAAGCGGCGCTTCGTTTCCAGCAGCAGGGGGGCGCCGCCGGAAAGGCAGGCCTTCAGCGACGACAGATCGTACTTGTGCAGCTTCGGGTGCCCCAGCATGGCGATGAACATCGTGGGCACACCTGCCATGAAGGTTGGCCTGGTCGTGGTGATGAGCTTCAAGGCGTCAGCCAACACGAAGCGGGGCATGAGGACGATTTCCGCGCCGATCATGACGCCGAAATTCATCACAGCGGTCATCGCAAAGACATGAAAGAACGGAAGCGCGCCGAGCACCCGCTCCTTGCCGGGTTCATAGTCGTGAACCCAGGCGAGCGCCTGCTGTACATTGGACGTGACGTTGGCGTGGGTCAGCATTGCGCCCTTCGGTTCACCGGTCGTGCCCCCCGTGTACTGGAGAACGGCGACATCGTTGACCGGATCGATAGGCGGTTCGACCAGATCGGTGCCCGGGACACTGCTGTTGAGATCGTCGTCGAAAACGATCTTGCCCGCGGCCGCGCTACCTTTCGGCCGGGCCAATTCTCCGCCCTTGAACGTCCGATAGAGCAGCGACTTCCCCCAGGGTAGAAGATCGGGAAACGACGCGACGATGGCGCGTGGCAACGACCCGTTTGTCAGCAACGTCTCGACCTTGCCGAACAGCATTGCCAGATCGAGCGTGACCATGATCTCGGTCCCGCTGTCGGCGATCTGCCGCTCGAGCTCTTGGATGGTGTAGAGAGGGTTGAAATGGACGACGATGCCACCGGCCTTGGCGATGGCGAAATAGTAAATGATGAAGGTTGGCGAATTCGGTAGAAACAAGCCGACGCGGGTGCCCTTCTTAACCCCGATCCTGGCCAGCCCCGCGGCTGTAGCCCGGGTCCTGTCGGCAATGGTCTTGTAGGTCAGCCGTTTGCCGAAGAAGTTGGTCGCGAACCGGTCTCCATACGTTCCGGCGGCGCGATCGAGCAGGGAGCCGAGCGGCAGCGCCTGGAACTCCTGGCTCCAATCGATCCCCTCGGGGTAGTGGTCCAGCCAAGGGGTGCGCCCCTGCGGGATTTCAGGGGGCCGCCCACCGGAATTGGACGTTGGCATTACCGTCTCCTCGTCTGCGGTCGCGGAGCTGCGCGTCCCTGCCGGAAACCTGCGCCGCGACCGGAGTTCGCGTGATTACAATGATTTATGGTTGATGAGCCATGAATGGTGCGGCTTTTTTGCATGTTTCAGGCCGGAATGACCAGCATTGGCGCATTGTCCCTCCCAAAAGAAAACGAACTATGCCAATTTTGCACGTAATCGATTAACGTTGGCGCCCGCGCGGCCTGCCGCGTTTACGGTTATTTGTTTGGTTGTCTTGCTCTATCAGCGTGCATGCTCTAGCAAGAGCCAATGATAGGACTCCCGTGCGTCTGCAACTCACGGGACGGGAGAGCGAAATGGACGATACAGCAACAAAGATCATCGACATCCTGAAGAAGCACATGAAGGAACCGCGGGACGATATCGGTCTCGATACGGCCTTGGCAGACCTGAAGATCGAATCGATCGATCTTGCCATGATCGTGTTCGAGCTCGAAGACACCTTCGGGATTGAAATACCTTACAATGCGAACGACACCGATGAAGCCGCGGCTTTCAAGTCGGTCGGATCGGTTGTTGACCGGGTGAAGCAGGTCATTGCTTCCACCGAGTCGGCGGCCAAGGCCTAAGACAGGTTGACGCCTGTTCCGTTCGCGGGTTTGAGTTAAAGAACAGAAAATGCACCAGCCGCCGCATGCGTGTGCACGTGGCGGCTTAAGGTGCTGATTGAAGGATACGATCTTGACAGACGGTGCAAAGACGCGGCGCCGCGTCGTCGTGACCGGTATGGGGGCTGTCACGCCCATCGGTCTGGATGCGGGTGAGATGTGGGCCTCTATGAAGGCCGGACGATGCGGTGTTCAGCCAATCGAGAATTGGCCGCTACAGGATCTTTACATCAAGATCGCGGGCGAGATCCGGGGGTTCGATCCGGCAACCCACGTCAAGAGCCGCAAGGTACAGTACGGTGACCGCTATTCCTGGTTCGCCGGACGAGCCGCCGACGAGGCCTGGACGCAATCAGGCCTGCCGACTCCCTTTGACGATCCCTACCGCTCGGCATCCATCGTCGGCTCTGGCGCAGGTGGGTTCTCCACCACCGAGCAGGCCTATTACGATCTGTTTGTTCTGCACAAGAAGGCGACCAACCCGCTGACGCTTCTGCGCATCATCGGTTCTTCGGCCTCGGCCCACGTCGGCATCGAGTTCGGCATCAAGGGCCCGACCTTCGCGACCTGCTCGGCTTGTTCGACAGCAACGCACGCCATCGGCACCGGCCTCGACTATATCCGTCATGGACTGGTCGATGTGGCGGTCACCGGTGCGAGCGAGGCCGTGCTGACCTATGGTTCGCTTCGCGTCTGGCAGGCCATGCGCGTTCTGTCGCCGGATGGCTGCTTCCCATTTTCCAAGAACCGCAACGGAACGGTGCTTGGCGAAGGCGCTGGCATTCTCGTTCTCGAGGAGCTGGAGCACGCCCGCAAGCGCGGCGCAAAGATCCTGGCGGAAATTGTCGGCTACGGCATGTCCTCGGACAGCAAGGACATGGTCAACCCGGACGTCGAAGGCCCCCGCATCGCCATGCAGATGGCGCTTGATGACGCGGGCGTCACCGCCGATCAGGTGGATTACCTGAATGCGCACGGCACGGCGACGACCCTCAACGACGCCAACGAAACCAACGCCATCAAGATGGTGTTCGGAGACAGCGCCTCCAAGGTTTCCATCTCCTCGACCAAGTCGATGACTGGCCACCTGTTGGGCGCCGGCGGTGCAGTCGAGGCAAT
>JBKDZY010000302.1:0-3731 GCA_047971765.1 Hyphomicrobiaceae bacterium
AACCTCGGCAAGTGGAGATTCCTGACCAAGGGGATATTCCTGTTCTACATCCTGATTTCGCTGGTCCTGCCCCTGATCGCGCTTTTCATCGTGTCCTTGCAGGCTTTCTGGTCGCTGAACCTTTCCCTCGGGGCGCTGTCCTTCAAGAATTATGTGACCGTGCTGACCGTGAACCCGGCGACGACGCGGGCGCTCATGAACTCGCTGTTTCTGGCAACGACTGGCGCGACGCTGATCATGGCCATCGCCGGGTTCCTGATGCTTTACGCGAACCATTTCGGCGATAACCAGCCCAGCTCTGGGCGCAAGACGCTGATGCAGAAGCTGGGTTATCGGCGCGTCGTCGATTTCGTGACGACTATGCCCGCGACCTTCCCGCATACGCTGGTCGGCGTGGCGTTCATCCTTGCATTCGCGCGGTGGCCTTTCGACATCTATGGCACGATCTGGATCCTGTTCCTGGCCTATCTGCTGATGGAAATCCCCTATGCCTCGACCGCCGCGCGCTCCGCATCAATCCTTGTCGGGCGTGAGCTGTCGGAAAGCAGCCGGGTCTTCCGCGCCTCGGAAACCACGACGATGCGCCGAATCCTGCTGCCCCTGTCGCTGCACGGGCTGGCGGCGGGCTGGGCGCTTGTCTTCATCCACATGCTGGGCGAGGTGACGGCATCGGCGATCCTGTCAGGCACTGGCAACAGCGTCGTCGGTGCCGTGCTGCTGGATCTGTGGGAAAACGGGTCATTCCCGCTGATGACCGCCTTTGCACTGATTATCTGGCTGATCGCCACGGTCATGATGGGTTTCGTGTTGTGGATGAACAATCTTGGCGTGCGGCGCAGACGCGCCTGATGACCTGAACAAAAAACAAAGCGGCCGGGGTATGACCCTGGCCCTTGGTCGTTGTTGGGCCGGTCAGCGGGATTGATTCTCGAGTTGACTGGTCGCCTCGATCCAGCATTCGAAATGTTTGCGAAGCGCGGCTCGCGCCGAGGCTCCGTCGCCCGCAGCGAGCGCATCGATAATCGCAATCCTATGGGGAAGTGCTGTCGCAGGCCAGCCCGGCAGTTCGGTCAGCCGCCGGCTGAACCGTGCGTTTCGGTCGCGCAGCCCCTGAAGAAGTTCGGTGGCGACGGGCTGATCGGCTAGTGCAACATAGGCGCTGCGCAACTCGCCCGTCAGGCGTGCAAAGGCGTGAGCGTCATTTGCGGCGGCTGCGTTGCTCATCTCATTGCCGATCCTCCGAAGCTCGGCGATGTCGGTAGGCTTTGCCCGCTCGGCAGCGCGCTCAAGGCAAAGCGCTTCGAGTGCGAAGCGTGCCTCGGCTAGGTGTAGTGCTTCCTCGGCATCAACGATCCGGACGCGCGCGCCCCGGTTTGCGACGATCTCCACCAGACCTTCATAGGACAGCGTCGCAAGAGCTTCGCGAACGGCGCGGCGCGGGGCGCTGAAATCTTCGGAAAGGTCGATCTCGACCAGCCGTTGCCCGGGAGCAAAATCGCCCGACAGAATTCGCTGTCGTATTTGATCGGCGAGTGCTTCTACCCGCGCGGTGCCGCGGGCGGTGGCTTCTGTATTCATGTTGTCGTTCAATGCAGGGTCCCGGATTCTGATATCAGACTATCAGGAGGACCGGGACCGGCAAGCGGATTACATGCCGAGGTTTTCGTTCACCAGAATAACGGTGATCTTGCCCGCCTCGACCGGCTGGTTGCCATCGATGATGGTGGTATATCGCAGCACGCCCCAGCCCAGTCCGTCATCGTGATTGTGCTTCAGCTTGTGGCGCCACATATTCACCGGCCCTGCCCATTCACGGATGCGGGCAAGCGCTGCGTCAACATCCGGCACGATCTTGTTGCAACCGACAACCAGGATGACCTTTTTCGGGCCAAAGCACATTGCCGCGACACGATTGCCTGATCCGTCGCAATTGACGATCGTGCCTTCCAGTGTGATCGCGTTGGTGCCTGCCAGATAGACATCCGACAAGAGCGTCTGGCGCTGCATGGCGCGGCGTTCCTCTCGCGGGGGGTTGTAACCCTTCTTGTCGGTGCGCACGGGGTTGATGAATTCATTCTCGCCACGCTCCATCAGCGCCTCGAACACGCCCATCTGGTTCATGGTTACATAATCCCCGCGGCACAATTTTGCACCTGCCGGTATCAGGCTGAGAAGCAGCTCAAGCGCCTCTTCCTTCGTCTCGACAAAGTAGCCGTCCATATATTTCTTCTTGAGATTCTCAACCACCGTTTCAGCCCGAAGCCGGTTGAAGTGTTTGATTTCTTTTGAAAGATCAATATCGCCCATTGCCATGGCTGTGGCTCCTCCGATGGGAATTTATGTTGTGCAGCATATTGTGCACAATATTAAGGCTAAGTAAAGCCCAACAATTGCACGCTGGTCAGCGAGAGAGAGTTATCATGGATTGGCGTATGTTCCCGGCATGGTCTTCCAGCGCTTGCACAGCGGCATCAATGTCGCGCCCGCAAAGCGCGTCGATTAGCGACAGCCAGTAGGGCAGCGAGACCTCGGCCCGGCCCGGTCTGTAGGTCAGGCGCAGTCTGTGCCGGGAAAGCCGGTCGCGCAGCCGCTCCAGCGTTTCCTGCGCAACACCGTTTCCGGCGATATCAACATAAAAGCGAAACACCGCGTGGGTCGTGTCCGCATAGCCGGTGATGTCATGTTCAGCAGCCCGGCTCGTCAGTTCTTCGGCAAACCTGCGCAAGCGGGCGAGGTGATCATCCGTAAGGCGGGGGATGGCGCGACGAATGCACAGAATCTCCAACGCCAGCCGCACGTCCACGATCTCCAGTGCCTCGTCCAGCCCGACCACCCGCACGCGTGCGCCACGATTGGCGATATGTTCGACAAGGCCCTCTGCCACCAGTGAGGTCAGGGCGGCGCGCAGGGTGCCACGGCTGGTGCCATATTCTTCGCAGAGATCCGCCTCGATCAGCCGCTGCCCGGGCGCCAGCTCATTCGCCATGATCGCCTGACGCAGCGATTCGGCGACCGCTTCCTGACCCTTGCCGCGACCATTTCGGTGCGGAGCAACCACATCAGCCCTCGTTTTGGTCACAGCTTCCTCCGCATTACGGATCATGATCGGGCGTAAATCAGCGGCAAAGGGTCAGCCCCCGTGATGGCTCGCCTCAATCGCGTGATACCCGGCCCATTTCATTTGACCACTATGCTCAACTCCCTCACATTGTCCAACGATATTGTTGCGCGATCTGGCGCAGGCCCGAGCGGAGGAGGAACCCCATGGCCCATTCAGCACCTGCTGCCGACGCAGCCGATTGGGATCACCTGTCTGATCAGGAATGGAATGAAAAGCTGGATCGTCGGATTGCCGAGTTCAACGAAGGCAAGGGCGAGATGAAGCTGCCCGTGCCGATCCATGACATCATGGATAACGAATATGAACGCGGTATCCTGAACGCGTTGGTGACCGAGGACCTGATCCGCCATTTCGCCGATGCGATCGGCGACCCGAACCCGATCTGGCGCAACCGGACCTATGCGCAGAATACCCGGTGGGGCGGGATCGTCGCTCCGCCGCTTTACGAAAGCTGCATCTCCTTCGGCTCGTCATTCGGCGGGCGGCTGCGGGTGCCGGGCGTGGGCCGTCTGGCTGCCGGCAACAAGCACGACTATTTCGCCCCGTTCCGGCCCGGAGACGAATTCACCTGCTATGACACCTATGGCGGCTTCGAGGAAAAGAAGGTCGA
>JBKDZY010000303.1:0-2313 GCA_047971765.1 Hyphomicrobiaceae bacterium
TCATGTCCATGACACGGCCATCAGTGTGATCACGGCTATGGTCGTGGCCCCGAGGAACCACAGATCGGCGCCGCGCATGGGCTCGGGCTCGTGCTCAAGAAACCGGCCGGTGAAGCCGCGCAGGCGCATGGCTTCCTCGACGCGCTCGGCGCGCTCAACCGAACGCACGAGAATCTGGCCTGTCAGGTTTCCAAGCGACTTCCATGTGTGCATGTTGGAACCGGCAGCAAAGCCGCGTGCGCGCATGGCGTCTTGGAGGCGGTGCGTCTCGCTTCGCAATACTGCGACGTAGCGGAGCGTGAGCAGCAGCAAGTGTGCCAGAGAGGCGGGTAGTCCCAGTCGCCTCAAGGCCTTTCCGACACGCACCGGTTCGAGAGGCGAAATCAGCGCCAGCAGCAGCAATGCAGCTGCATTGACCTTGAGCGCGATCATCAGCGCACGCTCCAGACCCTGTTGAGACGCAACGAGAGGACCAAGTACAACTGCGGGAGTCCCACGAATTGTGAAGGGCAGCAGCACCAGGAGCACGATCAAGAAGCCCTCGATGTGCAACAGCCGATGCACAACCTGCCCAAACGGGCAGTGCGACGCATAGGTCACGGCGATCGCACAAACGAGCGCCGCGGCAAGGCCTGCCCAGGATTGGAGAGTTGCTATGGTGGCGATCAACGCTGCCGCACCGATCAGGCGTGCGCGGGCAGATGCTTCATCAAGAAGTTTTACGCGCGCCGTGCCGTCTTTGCGATCAGCAGTGCTCATGTCACTTGGATTTCCCGCTGGCGCGCGTTGTCGCCCAAAGTCCGATTCCCCCCAGCCCGATGATCATGCAGACGCCGGCAACGATATCGGCCAGACGAAGTCTGCCATCAAGGGCCTCGATTTTCTCCAGCAGCGGCCGGACCTGATGGGCTACCGCGATCTCAACGATCTTCTGGATGTTGGCACTGCCGGCATCGTTACCGTTGGTCGGCGAGGCTTGTGCAGCGCCGCCGGGCTCGCCGGGGTCGACTGGTTCTGGCTCAGCCGACGGTGATGGAGCTGGGGCGGTAGAAAATAGGTCAGCCTCGATAAGGGCTTTGGCAATATGCCCTTCTTGTGTGTTGAGCACGATGGTGTAATCAGATGCGCCGGTGGTCTTGAATGAGAAACCGCCTTCGGCATCGGTCTTTCCGCGGTAGACGTCGCGAGCGGATTTGTCCTTGATGACAACCTCAGCGCCCCTCGGGCGGCCGCCACCAATGAAGAATCCATATCCGGAGATGGTCTGGCCTTCTAGCGTGGCGAACACTTTGAGCTTGTGCGCGTTGGCTGGCGTTACCGGAAGGCCCACCAGCACAAGCATGAATAAGAGCAACCGCATGAACGATGTCTCCCGCGCCCTATGATCCGATGAGTTTGAAACGTTACTCTACCTTCTTGTTTGGCCGCACTGCGTTTGATAAACCAGCGCCCGCATCGTCAAAAATTCATCTATAGCGCGCTGCGATCCACAGGGATTGAATTGGCGCCAGGGGTGCTCGGCGCATCGAATGTTGTTTGAGAAACGTGCAACGACGTTTTTGGAGAATGCCTTGAGGCCAGTGCCTCGGGCTTGACGCGCTTGAGAAAGGTTATGGCCAATCCTGCGATCAACGCCTCTAGCGCCATGAGGGGAATATAGGTCGCGATGATGATTTTTGCCGACGGCGTGTAGTCCGATGATGAAAGAGCCAGCGAGGCTGCAACACCAGCGCCTGTGCCTGCCACCGCAAGCGCAGCGCAAAATCCGCCGATGAGACCTGCATGGCTCGGCGAGGCACGTTGCACAAAGGGAGCAAACACGGCGCCCACGAGCAGGCCGGGTCCGGCGATGTTCAACGTATTGATGCCAAGCGTGGTCAGGCCGCCAAAACCAAACATGGCGGCCTGGAGAATGAGTGCGACGAAAACGGCTGGTACGATCATTGGCCCGAGCAGCAGGCCCATGAGACCCGTCAGCATGAGATGCACGCTCGAGGGTCCAACAGGAATCGCGATCAACGACGAGGCGAAGAACATCGCCGACAAGACGGCCGTGCGTGGAATCGTTTGCTCATCGAGCGATCGCATCGCCCATGCCAGCCCGGCGACTGTGGCGGCCGCGCCGCCGGCTAGAACCGGCATCGATAGGAGTCCGTCAGGTATGTGCGCCATCTGTGTCGCCCTTGATTGTGGCCCTCCAGAACCTATTTCATTGGCGTCATGTCTGTCGCCTTGACCCACATCAGTCCGCCCAGCTCAACTGGCACGTCTTTGCCCTCGGGGCTCTTCATCGGCTGATCTCCTTCAACGAGG
>JBKDZY010000304.1:0-13966 GCA_047971765.1 Hyphomicrobiaceae bacterium
GATCTATCCGAAATGATTAGTACGTATCAGCCGGATGTGTGGGTGCACGGGCATACGCATGTCAGCCTTGATTTTCTGGCGGGGCACACGCGCGTCGTGTGCAATCCGCGCGGCTATCGCAATGAAAACCTAGAATTTAATCCGACTCTCGTGATTGATCTCCAGGGGCAGGGGTAGGTATCTCCTTGCCGCCGAGGCTGCTTTTCCCGGGTGCAACCGCATTTCCTGATTTCGTCAAATTATGGTCTTTGAGCTGCCTCAAACACGGGCAATAGTGATCATCGTTGCTTGTGGATCCGATCCACTTCGTGTGGCACTGTTTCTCAGCCCCCCAGCCCCTCAGAGCTGTACTCGGGTGGATCGGACCCACAAGCAACACCCAGGGTCTCACTCCTCACCAGGGTTTATCGTATACGGCCTGTCGCGCTCCTGGCGGTGCGGCAGGCCGTGTTGGTTTCAGGGTGGCTCGCTGCGGCGGCCTTGCAGACCTCGCTGCAAATGGCCCTCGACCCTTGAACTTTCCCCGCTCCCTGACCTATGTGACCGGACACAACATTTTCTGCCAGGAGCATTGGTGTCATGACGACCGCCCAATCCGCCGGCGCGGGGACGCACGCCTTTCAGGCCGAGGTTTCGAGGATTCTCGAGCTCATGGTCCACTCGGTCTATACCGAGAAGGAGATCTTTCTCCGGGAGCTCATCTCCAACGCGTCAGACGCTTGCGACAAGTTGCGCTACGAGGCGATTTCCAAGCCTGAGCTGATGGGAGACGACCAGCAGCTCGCGATCACACTGGCCATCGACAAGGACGGCCGCCGTCTCACGGTTTCCGACAATGGCATCGGCATGACCGAGGCCGAGCTGGTCGAGAACCTCGGCACGATCGCGAAATCGGGCACGCGGGCGTTTCTCGACAAGATGGCAGCCGATCCGGAGCCGGCCAGTGGGCTCATCGGCCAGTTCGGCGTCGGCTTCTATTCGGCCTTCATGGTCGGCGACCGGATCTCGGTCACGAGCCGGCGTGCGGGAGAGGGGCAGGCGTTCCATTGGGAGTCGGATGGTGCCAGCGGCTTTTCGGTGCGCGTGGCCACGGCCGAGGAGGCTCAACAGGTTCCGCGCGGCACGGCAGTAACCGTTCATCTCAAGGCTGATGGCGACGAATATCTCGAAGCCTTCACGATCGAGCGAATCGTCAAGGCCTATTCGGACCACATCCTGTTTCCGGTCGAGTTGATCGGCGAGGGCGGTGAGCGCAAGCAGCTCAACGCGGCCAGCGCGTTGTGGCAACGGTCCCGCTCGGAGGTGACGCCTGAAGCGTATACGGAGGCCTACAAGGGCTTGACGCATGGTTTCGACGAACCGGCGCTCACCATCCACTACAAGGCGGAGGGGCGGCAGTCCTATGCGGTGCTGCTGTTCGTGCCGACGGAGCGGCCGTTCGACCTCTTCGATGTGGAGCGCAAGGGGCGCGTCAAGCTCTATGTGCGCCGGGTCTACATCACGGACGAGGCCGAGCTGCTGCCGGGCTGGTTGAGGTTTGTCCGCGGCGTGGTCGATAGCGAGGATGTGCCGTTGAACATCTCGCGCGAGATGCTGCAGAACAATCCGCAGGTGGCCCAGATCCGCCGTGCGTTGACCGGCCGTGTCGTCAGTGAACTCGAGACCATGGCGAAGCAGGATGGCGAACGATATCTCAAGGTCTGGGATGTCTTTGGTGCGGTCATCAAGGAAGGTCTCTACGAGGATTTCGAACGCCGCGATGCCATCCTGAAACTCGTGCGGTTCCGTTCGACCAAGGGGGACGGCTGGCGGTCGCTTGCCGACTACGTGGCTGACATGCGGCCGGGGCAAACGGATATCTATTATCTTGCCGGTGACAACCTGGACCGCCTCAGAGCCAGTCCGCAGCTGGAGGCCGCGGCGGCGCGCGGGGTTGAAGTGCTGCTGCTGGCCGATCATGTCGACAGTTTCTGGACGACCCGAGCGCCAGCCTTCGATGGCAAGGCGCTGAAGTCGTTGACGCAGGGCGAAGCAGACCTGTCGTCGGTTGAGCTGCTGGATGCCAACACGGTTCCGGACGAGGCCAGTACCGAGCGGGCCACCACGCTGGTCGAAGCCGTCAAGGGAGCGCTCGGCGATCAGGTCAGCGACGTGCGGGCATCGAAGCGGCTGGTCTCGTCGGCGGTGTGTCTCGTGGCGCCTGGTGCCGGACCGGACCTGGCGCTCGAGCGATTGTTGAAGCAGCGCAACGAGGGGATGGGCGTAAAGCCCGTGCTCGAAATCAATCCGTCCCATCCGCTGGTCGAGGCCATTGCGGCCCGGATGGGGTCTGGTGGCAAAGCTGAGGTCGACGATCTGGCCCAGCTTCTGCTGGATCATGCGCGCATTCTCGATGGCGAATTGCCGGCGGATCCTGCGCGCTTTGCTTCGCTGTTCAATCGCTATCTTGCATCAAGTCTCGGTGGCGGCCCCGGAGCGGACGGGGGCGACGGCGCTGCGGACGCCTGATCGGGTGGGGTGTGGGCCGGGATTACGGGTTGAAGGTGTTCCGGTCCGGCGTGTGTGCGCTCACGGACCGGGCCGGTCCTGGGCGGGGTGGCACTGACTGCCTCTGCCGCCGTTGTGGCCTGAGCGTTTTCACCTGCATCTGAAACGCTATGGAATGATGTGGTGTTCCACAGGTGCTCCATGGGGCAGTCGAGACCGCCGCCATGGTCTCCCTCCGCGGGCGGCCGATCCCTCGCCGTGTGCGGAATGTGATTGCGTCTCGACGGGGCGTGCCAAAGCTGGCAGCCAGCCCAATGCGTCAGCGTGATTTGTCGGTGTCGTTGACGAGGCGGACGACAACATCGACATGGCTGACGCTCAATCCTTCCGGCGGTGTAGGGACGCCGGAGACGTTGATCTCGTCATTGGGAATGTCGATGAGGCGTCCTTCGCTCTCGATGTAGAAATGATTGTGGTTCGATGTGTTGGTGTCGAAATAGGCTTTCGACCCCTCGATCGCCAGTTCCCGCAACAGGCCCGCGTCCTTGAACTGGTGAAGCGTATTGTAGACGGTCGCCAGCGACACATGCGCACCTTCCGCCTGGACTTCGGCATGCAGGTTCTCGGCTGTCACATGGCGGTCGCCGTTGCGGAACAACAACTCGCCCAGCAGCATCCTCTGGCGCGTTGGGCGCAACCCCGAGTCGGCGAGTATCTTCTTGAGTTCATTCGCCGAAATCTTGTTGTCAGAACCGCCGTCCACGTTATCAAGCTCCATCGCGCGCCCTGTTTCCGATGGCTCCAGAAGGAGCACGTCAAGGCGTGTTCATCCGTTGTCGGCCTGAATGGCGCAGGCACAATATCACGTCCGCTGCATTCATGATGGAGAATTCCCACAGGAATGGGAAGTCCCCAGTCAAGCTGTCAGCCGGGTAGAGTTGACCAAACGAAAAGCGGCGATTGCGGCCGGAGCCGACACGAACCGCTTGGTCTCATGGCAACGCACTGATATTATTCTGCTTATACATATGGTTGAATATTGTCCGATCGCCATGAGACTTTGGGTCGCGCCGGGCTATCTGTATTGATGAGACACACTCTTTCTGCGGTGGCGTGAGTGTGTTACCAACGTCGCCTTGTATCCCGAAGTGGGAAGCACAATGTGGGTGTGCGAGTGCGGGCGACCCGGTACCCGGAACGGTCAGAGGGTATCAATCCGGCTCGGCGACAGTGAGGACAGGCGGGAAGCGCAATGGCAGAGCGGCGTTCGAGCTACGAATACGAGGATCTATTGGCTTGCGGCAGGGGCGAGCTGTTCGGCCCCGGAAATGCGCAGTTGCCTTTACCTCCGATGTTGATGTTCGACCGCATTTCGAGCATTACCGAAGATGGTGGCCTTCACGGCAAGGGACAGATTGTGGCCGAGCTCAAGGTCGCGGGCAATCCGGCACTCGACTGGTTCTTCTCCTGCCACTTCCAGGGTGATCCCGTGATGCCGGGCTGTCTCGGGCTGGATGCGCTGTGGCAATTGACCGGCTTCTACCTGGGCTGGCTCGGGGCGCCTGGAAAAGGCCGGGCTCTGGGCGTAGGAGAAGTGAAATTCACTGATATGGTGCTGCCGAGCGTGGGCAAGGTCGAGTACATCATTGATTTCAGGCGGGTGATCCTGCGCAGATTGAAGCTCGGCATTGCGGACGGACAACTCAAGGCTGATGGCAAGGTGATCTATCAGGCGACTGATCTGAAGGTTGGCTTGTTCGGGCCGGGGGGAGACGGACAAGGTTCAGAATAGGACCTGGGCAGCGCCAGGGGCGGCGAGGCGAGCAGGCATGCAAAACGCGAAAAAGAATGGCGGGAGGGTTTGGTTGAGATGAGAAGGGTGGTGGTGACCGGCATGGGGGTGGTGTCCTCCATCGGAAACAGCACGCAAGAGGCGTTGTCATCGCTGCGCGAGGGACGATCCGGAATCACGCAGGCAGAAAAGTACGCCGAACTCGGTTTTCGTTGCCAGGTGCATGGGGCTCCGGATTTCGACTGGGAAGCCGCAGTGCCGCGCAAAGCCAAGCGCTTCATGAATGAAGGCATGGGCTGGAACTACGTGGCCATGGATCAGGCGATCCGGGATGCGGGCCTTGAAGAGCAGGACGTCTCGAACGAGCGGACCGGCGTCATCATGGGTTCTGGCGGTCCGTCGACGGTTGCCATTGTCGCGGCGGCTGATACGACGCGGAACAACAAGAGCCCGAAACGCATCGGACCGTTCGAAGTGCCCAAGGCCATGTGCTCGGGACCCTCAGGCGTACTTGCAACCTCGTTCAAGATCCGGGGCACGAACTATTCGATTTCATCGGCCTGTGCCACGAGCGCGCATTGCATCGGCAATGCGGCCGAGCTTATCCAGTGGGGCAAGCAGGACGTGATGTTTGCCGGTGGCTGCGAAGAGCTGGATTGGACGTTGTCCAGCCTTTTCGACGCCATGGGGGCCATGTCTTCGCGGTTCAATGCCGAGCCAGCCAAGGCCAGCCGGGCCTATGACAAGGACCGCGACGGCTTCGTCATCGCGGGTGGTGCCGGTGTGGTTGTGCTCGAAGAGCGTGAACGGGCGATTGCGCGCGGCGCGAAGATTTTCGGTGAAATCGTTGGGTATGGTGCAACTTCCGATGGCTTCGACATGGTTGCGCCATCGGGTGAGGGTGCTGCACGCTGCATGCGCAAGGCCCTTGAAGGCTTCAACGGCAAGCGGGTCGAAAAGGTCGATTACATCAACCCGCACGGAACGGGTACGCCGGTTGGCGATGTCAAGGAAATCGAGGCGATCCGGGATGTGTTCGGTGCGGATATGCCATTGATTTCGGCGACAAAATCTTTAACTGGGCATTCTCTTGGCGCGATCGGGGTGCAGGAGGCGATCTTCTCGCTGCTGATGATGAACAATGGTTTTGTAGCGGCCAGCGCCAACATCGACGAGCTTGATCCGGCGTTCGAGGGTGTGCCAATTGTGCGCGAACGGACCGACAAGTCTCTTAACTGTGTGTTGTCTAACAGCTTCGGATTCGGCGGAACTAATGCCACCCTCATTTTCTGCCGGGACGATTGAGATCTCGCCACTTCGCGGTGGCGCGATGCTTGCAGTTGCCCGGTTGTCAAAGTCGGATAAATGGGCAATGGGCGGCAGCGTACATGCAGCACTGGGGCACGATAAAGCTCAAGGGTTCGGGTAGTGCCTGGCTCGAAGTAGTAGGACAACAGGGACGCGTCAGAGTGGGAAAGCTCATGACCCAGAAAGACATCACACAACCTGCACCGCTTCTCGCCGGTAAGCGCGGCTTGGTTATGGGGGTCGCAAACGAGCGATCCATTGCATGGGGCATTGCGCGCGCCTGTGCCAATCATGGCGCCAAGCTCGCCTTCACCTATCAGGGTGATCAGTTCGGCCGGCGGGCGGTTCCACTGGCCGAGTCGGTTGGCTCCGATGTCATCGTTTCATGCGACGTATCGGACCTCGCCAGCGTCGATGCGGCGTTCGAGGAGATCGACAAGAAGTGGGGGCAGCTCGACTTCATCGTTCATGCGCTGGCCTTCTCTGACCGCCGCGAACTGCACGGCCGCTATTCGGATACATCGCGCGAGAACTTCACGAACACGATGGTGATCTCGTGCTTCTCCTTCACGGAGATTGCGAAGCGCGCTGCGCCGTTGATGAAGAATGGCGGCTCGATGCTGACGCTCACCTATGGTGGTTCGCAGCGTGTGGTGCCGTCCTACAATGTGATGGGCGTGGCCAAGGCCGCCCTCGAGGCGTCGGTGAAATACTTGGCGGCGGACTTCGGGCCACAAGGCATCCGGGTCAATGCCCTTTCGGCGGGACCGATGCGGACGCTGGCGGGTGCCGGTATCTCGGACGCGCGTATCATCTTCAACTATCAGGGTGATACGGCGCCGCTGAAGCGCACGCCGACCCTTGACGAGGTTGGTGGCAGCGCACTCTACCTGCTGTCTGATCTGGCTGGTGCCGTGACGGGCGAGGTCCACTACGTTGATTGCGGCTATAACTCTGTTTCAATGCCATCTCTTGATGCGTTGAAGGAGCATGATGCCCAAGCGACGGCGATGACCACGGCCAATAAGGCATCCAATCAGGCCGCCGAATAGGCAGCAAAGGCCGCACGATCGGTTGAGACCTGCTTTGAAGCACCCCCGCTTCCCCGGCGTCACGTCGTGGGCGGGGGTGTTTGTTTTTGGTGTTCGCTGCGAAGTGTATGGGGACATGGCGTCCGGGGCGCGCAACGGGGCACTTGATTTCTGTCCCCGATTGGGACTTGGTGCAGGTGGGATGGCGCGATGCCAGCCCTGGTTTTGCCGGGCGACATGGTGTGGGTGGACATGATCGGGCTATTCGATTCCGGGCACGGCGGCCTGACGGTGCTGAGACTGCTGGTCGAGCGGTTTCCGGAACAATCCTTCGTCTATCTCGGGGATCACGGCAACGCGCCCTATGGCAACCGGCCGGCCGATGAGATCGTCGATTTGACGCGAACCGCGGTGACCGAACTCTTCGAACGGGGCGCGCGGCTGGTTCTACTGGCCTGCAATACGGCAACCTGCGTGGCGTTGCGCAAGCTCCAGCAGGAATGGTTGCCGACCACGCGCTGGGCGGGGAAACACAACGTGATCGGCATTGTCGCGCCGACCGTCGAAGCGGCGACCCAGACTCCCTGGGGGATCACCTCGCCGCAATATCCGCAGATGTACAATGCTGATGTCATTGCTGTTTTTGCAACCCGGCGGACGATTGCCTCGGATGTCTACCGGGACGAGGTGCTCAAGCGTTGCCCGCGGATCAAGCTGATCCAGCAGGCCTGCCCGGACCTTGCTGGCGCGATCGAGGCAGGCGCGCCGGAGGCGGACCTGGATCATCTGGTGGGGGCGGCCGTTGCGGACGCGCTTGAGCAGGCTGCCGGCGCGCCGTTGCATCGGGCGATACTTGGCTGCACGCACTATCCGCTGGTGGAGGGGCTGTTCAAGGGGCACTTGCCGGATCATACGCGGATCCTGTCGCAAGCCGAGACGGTTGCGGATAGCCTTGAACACTATCTGGCGCGCCATCAGCGGTTTGCTGCGGACCTTGGGGGCTGCACGGCGGGCGGGCGGCAGGTGCGGCTGTTGACCAGCGGTGATCCTGCAGCCGTTGCCGCGGCGGCCAGACGTTTCTGGCCCGGGGCGGGCACTTTCGAGGCATGGGACGGACGCAAGGCGGAGTGAGCCAGATTGCGCCTGCCTGGCCGTGCACCGTAACCAGCTTGCAGCAGCTCTATTTTCCCTTCTGGTTCTCCACGGACACGCGGCGCAGCTCGAAGCTTTCACCTGTGGGGGAGAACTGCAGGTCGTGCAGGGTTCTGGCCTGAGCGGCGGTATTTCGCGCAGCGGCGATGAAGAGGCCGGCGTTGTCCTGTGCGACCAGTTGGGCGGCCTTTTCGTACCCGGCATTGCGAGCCTTGGAAACGGTGGCGTTGCGCGCTTCCTTCAGGATGCCATCGACTTCCTTGTTGCAGTACCAGCTGCTGTTGCCCTTGCCGAACAGGTCGCAGTCATAGAGTTCGCCGACCCAGTTGTTCGGGTCCAGGTAGCGGGCCCCCTGCCAGAGGAACAGCACATCGTACATCTGCTTGTCGGATTGCATGCGAGCTGCAACCGTGGGCCAGGACTCCGTCATGATGTGTGGCTGGATGCCGATCTTCAATAAGCCCTGGGCCAGGATGGTTGCGGCCCGTTCCGAGTGGAGATCCCCGAGGATCGCGCCGATGGTGACATCGCGAATGGGCGTCTTCATCTTGGCGAGGGCGGCCCGGGCGGCGTCGAGATCCAGTTTCTGGAAGTTCGAGGCTGCCGTGTTGTCCTGGCTGGTCAGCGTTGGCGGCAACGGCATGGCGATCCGCTTGCCTGCCTGGCCGAGCGTGGCGGTGACAAAGGCGTTGTAGTCGAACGCCTGGGTCAGGAGACTGCGGCCGGCTGCAGTCGTGTAGGGTTCGCGGCTGGCATTGATGAGGCCCACGAAAATGCGCTGGGCAGAGGTGTCGGTGAGCAGTTTGGCTGTCTTGGACTCGCGCACCCGGGCGACCTGATAGGGCAGCATGGCGCCATCCAGAATCTGAATGTCTCCCTTCAGCAGCTCGTCGAGGGCCTGATCCGGATCAGTGATCGGGCGTACCGAGACCGTTTCGACCGGGGATTTTGCCCAGTCCTTGTTCCAGTGACCGGCAAATCGCCGGGTCACAAGGCTGTTTTCAGGATTGAAGCTGACGAGTTCATAATTGCCCGAGCCTGCATCGTTCCGGGCGAGCCACCCTTTGCCCCAGTCGTTGTTGACTTCGTGGGACTTGAGGAGCGCGGCATTGACGATATAGATCGAGGGCAGGAGCTTGAGGAACAGGGTTGATGGCCGGGACAGGCTGAACTCCACGGTGTGGTCGTCGATCGCCTTGGTCGATCCTGGATTGAGGAGGCCGGCGAGCAGTGGGGCGACGCCCTGCTTGAGTGCAAACATGCGTTCGACCGAGTAGACGACATCGCTTGCCTTGACTGGCGAGCCGTCGTGGAAAATTGCCCCCTGGCGCAGCGAGAAGCGCAGGATCTTGCCGTCTTCCGAGCGTGTGTATGACTGGGCCAGCCACGGGACGACGCGCACGGGGCTGCTTTGCCAGCGGAACAGCGCGTCATAGAACTTGAGCTGGGTGATGGTCCTGCCGTTGTCGGCGATCAGGTGCGGGTCGAGCGTATCGAGGGGGGATGTGGTCGCGAGTGTGATCTCGGCTCCCGTGGTCTCCGGGGCGGCCTGGTTGGCGCCAGCGCCGGTGGATTTTGCGTTCCCCGAATCCTGGCCGGTCTTTCCTGTCGATTTTTCCGAACGGGGCGTGGCCTGGGCCAATGACGGCGATGGGGCCCAAATTCCTCCGACCAGAAGCAATGCACCGCCCAAAAGCCAAAAATGCGCCCGCATGCTTTCTTCCTCGTCCTTGCGCTTCAGCGTCGTTCGTCGCGGGGGCGGCCGTTGATCCTCTGTTTCGAGAATGCCTGCCGTCCCTGATAAAAAATCATGGATATAGTGCGAGAGGCCGGCATCCTGCCCAAGCCTGTGCTCTGTACCATCCGGCCATTGGGGCCGATGAGAGCGACTTGAAGCATGATGGTGGGGCTTCCATTGCTGTATTGAAGGAGCCGCGAGTACGGCATTTTTAAGAACTAATGGCAACAACGATCGTGCGGGTCAATGCGGCCGACCTGAAATGAGCAATTATTGTTGAAGGCGGTGTGTTTAATTGTTTCGGTGCGTTCGATGTGTCACCGTTCGGCACTTCCGAAACCAACTGTGCCGAAGCGCCGATCGGATTGCCTGTTTGCCAGAACGCATGGGTTTTCAGCTCCTGAATGCCATGTTTTCCGGCGCATGGCTGATGTGCCGGGTGTTGACGCGAATTTCGGGCTGCGCCACAGCTTGGGTCAATCGGGGATGCGAGCACCAAGGAGAGACAGATGGCAGACTGGCTGGTTGGCGAAAAGCAACATGAGCATTCCGCTGGCCGGCGGCTGCGCCAGATGCTGGGCGAAGGCGGGATCATACGGGCGCCGGGTGCGCATAATGCACTTGCCGGCCTGATCGCGCGGGAGGCCGGGTTTCGTGCGCTCTATATTTCCGGTGGCGCCGTCACGGCCAGTCTCGGCTTGCCGGACCTTGGTGTCATCACCCAGGAAGAGTTGTTGATGGTGGTGCGGTCGGTGGCGCGTGCGACGGACCTGCCGCTCATCGTCGATGGCGACACCGGGTATGGTGAGGCACTCAACGCCATGCGACTGGTCCACGAGCTTGAGGCCGCGGGTGCCGGGGCTGTCCACATCGAGGATCAGGTTCTGCCGAAGAAGTGTGGACATCTGAACGACAAGACGCTCATTCCGGCCAATCAGATGGCGGAGAAGATTGCCGCTGCCCGGCGGGCTTCGAAAGACCTCGTGATCATCGCGCGAACGGATGCGGCCGCGTCGGAAGGGCTGAGCGGCGCCATCAAGCGGGCGCGGCTCTACTCCGAGGCTGGCGCCGATGTGCTGTTTCCCGATGCGTTGACGAGCCTTGATGATTTCCGGGCGTTTGCCTTGTCGGTGTCGCGTCCGGTGATGGCGAACATGACGGAGTTCGGGCGCACGAAACTCGAGACGGGCAAGGCCCTGGAAGAGGCCGGGGTCAGGATTGTGATCTGGCCGGTTTCCTCGCTCCGGATCGCCGCGAAGGCGATGGAGGCGTTCTACGGTGCCTTGCGCCAGGACGACAGTTCCGAACCGCAGATCGACAAGATGCTGACGCGGAAGCGTCTCTACGAACTCATCGGCTATCACGACTACGAGGCGTTGGATCGTTCAATCGTGGGTAGTGTCGTTCCCGAAATGCCGAAGTGAATTGCCGGATCCACGGGGAGGCCGAGCCAAACGGCATCGCGCAGGGAGGCACCGAGGGTCAGTTGGCCGGTGACAGTTTCACTTCCTTCGGCAGGGGTGACTGGCTGAGCGAGATACTCGGGTTGGCCCATGTCCCGCGCATCGAGACCTGATCCCTGCTGGCCGCCGTGCCTGCCGGCGGTGTCGTCTCGACCCTGACCACGTTCATGTCGAGCAGCCGGCCGGGCACATCGATCTGCCCCGTGGCAAACAGTTCGTGGGTGGCGGTATTGGCCTGCATGCTTTCGACCGTTATGGCCCCGTTCAACAGCCGGAACCGGCATTTCAACTTGTTGACCGGCGTGCTGCCCTGCCCGGCATCCGTCCAGCTCACGACGGGTTTGGCGCGTGCCGCATTCAACAGCGCGGACACATCGATTCCGAGCTTGCCCGTTCCGGTCTCGACCATGGACAGTTCGCCATGGCCGGTCAGCCGATTGATGACGTCATTCAGGGAATTGCCGGTTGCCTTGCCCTTGAATGAAACATCGGCCGGACCGGCAAAAGGGCTGTGAATGCCAGCGGTCGCGAAATCCGTCGGTATTGTTATATTCTTCGATTTGATCTTGATGGTTGCCGTTGGCGGAGAATGGGTGGCGTCGACCGCGAACTGCGCATCGGTGGTGCCTCCGGCCAATTCGAGGCCCACAAGGTTTGCCTCGAGTTGCCGGTTGCTCAGGCTGATGGTCATGGCGCCGCGGCCGGTCTCGATCTGGGGGAGCAGGAAACGGGATGCGGACAGGCGTAGATCCACTGCGAAGATAGAAAAGAACTGTGCGCCATTACCTTTGTCAGTCGCGGACTGTTTCACCGGCTCGGCTGGTGCAAGGGACAGGGCCTGCCTGAGATCGAGTACATCGAAGGCCAGTGTGCCGTCGATGATAGGTTGAGGACCGGCATGGCTATAGGTCAAGGCGCCGGTTGCCGTGCTGCCGTCCATGTCGATCTGGGCCTTCGAGAAGGCCAGTTGCGTCGTGCTCCAGTTGACGTGTCCGGAAATTCCGATCCGCTTGATCTGGTCTCCAAGATTCTGGTCCAGATCCGACCATGCAATCAAGTTTTTCAGGCTCGGGAGCTCGAACTCGGCATGGCCGGTCAACACTGGCACTGCCGCCGCCCGTGTTTGGCCCTTGAGCGCCGGCGCCTCGATGGTGCCGTCGAATGTTGTCGACAGGAACCGGGAGTGGATCTTGAGCTGGAGCGCGGCCTGGGTCTTGCCTGCAACCGGCGGCAGGTCAGCGAAGCTAGCCGTCAAGGCGATCTGCTCGCCCTTGAAAATTCCGGTCGCGGAGATCTTGAGATTGTGTCCGCGCGTCTTGATAACCCGGGCCTCGACGTCGTGGATGACGTGCCGAACTTTTGCTGCCGTAACGAGGGCCAGCTTGCCGCGCCGAATCTGCAGAGTTCCAATCTTGAAATCGTCGATCCTGCTTTCAGCCAGGGACTTTTTCGAACCAGGGGCTCCGGTTTTCACGGATGCCGCCGACCTGGAGAGGTCCAAGGTGACCATGGCTTCGTCGATGAAGAGTTCGGCTGCCTTCAAGGAGCGCGGCGGGGCGCTTCCAGTTTGCGACAGAAGGCCGTTGTCGAGGGTCAACGCCCAGTGATTGCTGAGGCTGATGGGGTTGCGGATCGTGATGGCATCGCTGGCGTCGGCGACGGAGGATGTCGTGTTGAGCGCCTCGTACCAGGGAGTCGAGCGCGAACTCACATCGACCACTATGGGCAAGCCGACCACGATCGAGGTGAACGCTGCAATCGCCACCGAGCGGGTTATTCTCTCTGAAATTGTCCGCCTTCTTGTCATCGAGCAAAGCCGTTCGAGGCATGTCGAGAAGTGGTTGAGCGAGCTGTCCAGCCGGCTGTCATCTTGTGGTGCACTCCCAGGCTGTCCACGACGCAAACCGATCAACCTTTGTGTCGGAGTTCTTACTCAGTCTGACCGGGATGGGCAAGTTTTGAGGCAATTGTGGCGGCTCGGAGACCATTGGTGGGAAGAGCGCCGGGAGGGAGGCCTGGAAGGCAAGTAAAATGGCATGCCTTTGGCGGTTTCGTGTCTTTTGCCGCGGGCTTTCCTGGCGGCTGCCCGTGACATTTAGGGGCAGTCAAGGGCAAGTTTTGCACGGCTGAATTTGGTTTTCGGATGCGCTCGGCCGTGCCGGCCAGGATGGACTGGCGCTTGCAGGCGGGCGGGTCCGGTGTTTAAAGGGTGGCAGAAGTGCGCGATACGTACCCTGTGCATGTCGGATTGCTGGCTTCGACAGCACCGACCAGGGTCGTGAGCATGTCATTGGGCAGACACTTTTGCTGCATTCAAGTCCGGATCGGCGGACCAACGGAGAGGCAACTTGGAAAAGGTTTATAGCAGTGCTCAGGACGCGCTTGCCGGTGTCATCAAGGATGGACAGACGCTGGCGGTTGGCGGTTTTGGCCTTTGTGGTATCCCGGAGGCGTTGATCGCTGCGGTGCGGGATTCGGGCGTCAAGAACCTGACGGCGATTTCGAACAATGCCGGTGTCGATGGTTTCGGTCTCGGAGAATTGCTCCAGACGCGCCAGGTCAGGAAGATGGTGTCGTCCTACGTGGGCGAGAACAAGGAATTCGAACGGCAATTCCTGGCGGGCGAGCTGGAACTCGAGTTCACGCCGCAGGGCACGCTGGCAGAAAAGCTCCGCGCCGGCGGATCGGGCATTCCGGCCTTCTATACCAGCACGGGCTACGGCACGATCGTCGCCGAGGGCAAGCCGACCGCCGAGTTCAATGGCAAGATGTACGTCCTGGAACAGTCGCTCACGGCAGACGTGGCGCTCGTCAAGGCGTGGAAGGCCGACAAGGCCGGCAACCTCATCTACCGGATGACAGCGCGGAATTTCAATCCTGTGTGCGCCATGGCGGGCAGGGTTACCGTGGCGGAAGTCGAGGAGATCGTCGAGACGGGTGAGCTCGATCCGGATTTCATCCATACGCCCGGCATTTTCGTGCAGCGCATCGTGCT
>JBKDZY010000305.1:0-1629 GCA_047971765.1 Hyphomicrobiaceae bacterium
GCCCCGACACCGGCCGAAGCCCGCTACTCGCGCAGACGACGCTACGATCCCGTCCCCGGGTTCATCGGCCGGACGGCGTCCATCGAAACCGCCAGCGCGCGCTATGCCGCACTCTCACTCCCGCAACGCATCGCCCGGCGCGACGCGGCCGCCTGCCGGATCGCAGCCAACAGGCGCCCTCCCCGCCTGCACCTCATCGCGAGCCTGCCCGAGTCCCAGCTCACCCGGCTCGCGAGCCGCTGAGCGCCGGCACTGCTGCTGGAACCACGGCCCCGGGACCTTGTCCCGGGGGACCGGCCTGCTATCCGGCCGGCATCGCAGTCTCGACCAGACGCGCCCAGTAGGACACGCCCGCCGGAATGGCCTCGTCGTTGAAATCGTAGGCGGGGTGGTGCAGGCCTGCGGTCGAGCCGTTCCCCATGAAAATGAACGCACCCGGCCGCGACTCCAGCATGTAGGAGAAATCCTCGGCCCCCATCACCGGTGTCATGTCGAAATCGACGCCGTTCTCGCCGGCGACCTGCTTGGCCACCCCCGCAGCGAACACCGCTTGCGTCGCATGGTTTTTCGTCACCGGATACCCGCGCTTGTAGGCAAACCCGACCTTGGCGCCATGCGCGAGGGCGATGCCGGAGCAGATCTCACCCATGCGCTTCTCGATGAAGTCCTGAACCTTCTTGTCGAGGGTGCGCACCGTTCCCTGCAGCTTGGCCGTCTGCGGGATGACGTTGGTCGCCTCGCCCGCGTGGAACATCGTGATCGAAACCACGGCGCTCTTCAGCGGATCGACGTTACGCGCCACGATGGTCTGCAGGGCGGCATGCAGCTGGCAACCGATCGCAACCGGATCGATGCTCACGTGCGGCCTGGACGCATGCGCCCCATAGCCCTCGATGTCGATAGCGAACGTGTCGGAAGCGGCCATCAGCGGGCCCGGCCGCAGTGCAAAATGCCCGACCGGCAACCCCGGCATGTTGTGCAGCCCATAGACTTCCTGCACACCGAATCGATCCATCATGCCGTCCTTGACCATCTCCAGGCCGCCGCCGCCGCCTTCCTCGGCCGGCTGGAAGATGATCACGGCCGTCCCGTCGAAGTTGCGCGTCTCCGACAGGTATTTCGCTGCCCCGAGCAGCATCGCCGTGTGCCCGTCGTGGCCGCAGGCGTGCGCCCGGCCGTTCACGGTCGAGGCGTGCGGTACGCCGCTCGTCTCCGTCATGGGCAGGGCGTCCATGTCCGCCCTGAGCCCCACCACCTTGCCAGACGTATTCGTCCGGCCCTTGATCACCGCCACGACGCCCGAGCGCCCGATACCCGGCACCACTTCGTCGCAACCGAAAGACCTGAGCTTCTCCTCAACGATACCGGCCGTCCGTTGCACCTCGAACAGGATCTCGGGATGGGCATGAAAATCACGACGCCAGGCTGCAATCTCGTCCTTCAGTCCTGCGGCCCGGTTGACGATCGGCATTGAAGACTCCTCGGGGTTCAAGCTTCCGCGCTGGCCGATCCGTATGGCATTGCCCAGCCTGCGGGATCGGATGGTAAGACGCCAAGATACCGCAACGCGCCGTTTCCTGCAGCATACCCCGTAGCAAAGCATGCCTGCAGCAGATACCCGCCGGTGGG
>JBKDZY010000306.1:0-7706 GCA_047971765.1 Hyphomicrobiaceae bacterium
GTATGTTCCTGCCATGCGCGAGCGAATGGAGATCGAGATCGTCTGCGCTTCGCCCAATCTCGATCTTGTTGCCACCGGACTTGGCTACGCACGAGAGGTGGCCATCGGTTGGCGCGTTTCACAACTTTTCGTAAAAGGGCGAAGCATCGATCGTGGCGACCTCCTTGCCCGCGGGACCCAGGATGGCAAGGTTCGGTTGTCGCGGATCGGAACCTGGCGTTTCGGGCCCCACCTTGTGATTGTGCGTGCGCAATATAATCCCGATCACGCGACAGAAGCCCAACCGGTTCTTGCCGAAATCTTCGGAACGTTCGCCGCGCAACAAGAGGTGCATGACCCTGTGCAGGCGGAAGTCCGCCGGTTGAATATGGCGGGCAGCGGAAGGACGTTAATGGTCTCGTTGCCGAAGCACTGGCGGGAAGTTGCAGGCGAGGTCCGAACGGACGTAGCGGCACATCTCTTCACCGACAGTCTCGACCCGGCGGGAGATAGTGCAATTGCCCTGGTCTGGCGGGCGTTGACCCCTGAGCAGACGGAGAAGTTGAAGGCTGCGCTTGGCAAGCTCGACAGTCCGCTGTCACGCAAGATCGTGGTGGATGTCGTCGATATCGAGATTTCGAACCTGCTGTCGCCCGAAACCCGTTATCGCCTGGATGGAGACATCACAGTGCTGCCGCTGGACGAGGATGTCGTCGGCAGTGCGACGCAGATCTTCGTCGATCGTGTTACGCTGGCCGGTGTCAAGGGCCAGTTGGAATCCGTCGCCAGGGTCATCAGTGCTGCCGGGCAGATGGTCGTCATCGGCCAACTGGCTGCCGCGCCGGACAATGCGCTCCGCCGAGCACGGGCCCTGCATGCCACTTTCGTGGCAACGATGGTGCTTGAAAGCCTGCGCGCGCCCCTTGCTCCTTGAAAAGCGGATGAAACGAGGACCGAAGTCATGGCCGAACCAGCGGGCCTTCTGATTGAAGGCCCGATCACAACCAAGGCCATCAGTGCCTGGTTCAGGCGCAAGCTCCCGCTGGGACCGGCAAAGGTGACTGTCGGGCATCTGTTGTCTGAGCGATTGGACAAGGGGGAGGATGGTGACATTCTCATCGTCCATCATGATCCAGACGATGAGCGCCTGTTTCTTGCGTGGATACTCAACCACTACAGCACCGAGGCTATTGCGCCCATCTGGCCGATCCTGGAGGAGCTGGCAGTGCACCTCGATGCCAAGGAGGACGCGACAGGCGTGGTAGCCACCACGTTTCCCGAGGTGCTGGAAGCCGTGCGCCTTCACGACGGGATCATGGAGCGGGGGGCCGGAACAGAACGGGACATGCCGCTGGCCAACCGCCTGTCCGAGAAGTTCTGGGGTTTTGCAACGAACGGAAGTTTTCCGGACGCGACTGGCTCCATGCGCAAGAGCTCCATGCAATGCAAAGGTTTCAAGACCGCCTGGAAAACCTACCTCAAATGGCGCGATGAGCAGGAAAAACCGTCCCGTATCGCGGCGGCAACATCCGATGCCCCATTTCGTCTGTTCGACGACATCTTTACGGCGCAAGGCTCAGTCTTCCAGCGTCACAGCTATACGCGACGTGACATTGTCTTTCCTGCTGCCGATCCGTTGACCCTTCGCAAGGTTGGCGGCTATTACGCGGACGGACGTCACGTCTGGCAGCGACAGCTCGCGGCGGGCTCCCCTCCGAAGGACGTGATGCAGGGGCAGTATCGTATCAACAACCCCGATGCGATCTGGGAATATGTTGCTGTGGAAGGGGCGGATGGCGCCTCGTTCGGGTGGCTGTTCGAACGCTGGGACACGCTGTTCTGGCGCGACAAGCAGCGCGTATACGTCATTGATCGCGAGGGCCGACTGGGGCCTCTGCCGGATGTCGAGGCAAGCAAATTCCGACAATTCGGGCAATGTTTCGGAACAGACGGGCAGCAGGTCTATTTCGGCGGATGCAGGCTGCCTCTCGATCCGGCAGGGATGCAGACAGATGGTGCGTTCATCTGGGACGCGGAGACAGTCTTCTTCCTTGACACGGCATTGCCGCTCAACGGATCGGGATTCCAGATTCTGGCGAAGAAGTTGATCCGCCCGTCGATACAGGAAACCTATCGTCTGACTGACGGGGAAAAGACAATCATCCTGGCGCCGGGATGCAAGGTTCTGCCGGATGACCCGAATTTATAGTCCGTGATGGCGGCCATCGCTCGTTGCCGTTCGAGCAACATCGACCTCAGGCGTATTCCCCACTTGCCGCGAGAGGACATGGCCCAAGTTTTTGCGGATGCAGCTCAGATAGCCCAGACGATTTAGTGGAGATCCTATCGCAGGTGCTCGATGTGCCTTCAAAGCTGGCCATGACGCGTGCGACTGCCCGACAGTGAATAGAAAAATCCACATTCACACGAGCCAACATGTTAGAAGCATACAAAGATGTCTTTATGAGAAGTGCAACTTTGGTGCGCGCTCGTAGCGCTTGAGATCTGGGCTGAAAGATGGAACAGCAACGAGATGTTGTGCTCCGTGTTAGCAATGTGACGAAGTCGTTTGACACGTATGCTTCACCTGGGGAACGTTTTTTTCGCTTGTTCGTTCCGCACCAAGATGACAGCCACCGCTTCCATGCGCTACGCAATGTCAGCTTCGAAATCGAGCGCGGCACGGCATTGGGCCTCCTCGGTCGCAATGGAGCTGGAAAAAGCACGCTCATGCAGATTATCGCCAATACCCTTACTCCATCAGCTGGCTCAGTTGAAACTGTCGGTCGCATCTCGCCGCTGCTCGAACTTGGTACGGGCTTCAATCCCGAGTATACGGGAATCGATAACGTTCGTCTCAATGCTGCCATTCTCGGGCTGTCGAAGGAACAGATAGCGGAAAAAGAGCACCTCATTGCCGAATTCGCCGACATCGGTGATTTTCTGCACCGTCCGGTCAAGACCTATTCCAGCGGCATGTTCGCCCGCCTCGCCTTTTCCGTTGCCATTCATGTCGAACCCGAAATCCTGCTGGTCGACGAGATCCTCGCCGTCGGCGACATGGGCTTCCAGCAGAAATGCGTCAACAAGCTGCGCAAGATGCGCCAAGATGGGCTGACCCTACTGTTCGTCAGCCACAGCCCGGATGCCGTCAAGAGCATCTGCGACAAGGGCCTGTTTCTCGATCGCGGCATGATCCGCTATTACGGTCCGGCCGATCTGGCGGTCGACCAGTATCTGGCTTTCATCCGCGAGGAAACCAACCGCGAGCAGATGACCGATCAGGAGGCGCATCCGTGGAGCCGCCCGGTCGACCGTGATCGAGATCTCAATGCCAAGTTGCGTTACGGTTCGGGCCATGTGCAGATCGTGGGCGCCCGCACACTCAATCGACAGGGAGAAGAGCAGTCTGTTTTCCAATTTGGCGAGACGGTCACGTTGGAAATCGAAATCGAAAGCAAGATCGAAGTCGAGGATCTGTGCGTCAATTTCCTTTTTCGCGATGCGACCGGCATCGACATGTTCGGAACTTCGACATTCGATGAACATGTGGCACTGCAGCGGATGTGTCCGGGAGAAACACAACTTGTCCGCTTTTCCTTCCCGGCCCTCGTTCGCATTGGCGGTTATGGCGCCGTCGTCTCCGTTACCAAAGTGACGAGACGGGATTCTTCGGATGTGTTCCTGTTCGATCAGGCGGAAGGCATTACGGCGTTTTCGATCATTGCCGATCCCAAGAGGCCAGTGCACTACAAAATGCATGTAGACACAGAGATTGATATCGTTTCCCCCGGTGCGGCAGCTATGGTGAACGCCAGTTGACAGGATGTGCTTGCCCGACCGGCAGGCCCTAAGCGGAAAGCCAAGACATGCGCAGGTTCTCACTCAGCAAAATATATTTCCGGCAATACGCGGCCCTAATGGCCTCCTACATCGACGATTGGGGAGAGGACGATGTCGTCGTCGCGGCCATTGCCAAGGGGAACTACAACGAGGTGGACCCGATGAACTGGTGGCTTGCCATGTGCATGTCGGCCGGACCGGAGGGGACCATGATGGATGTCGGTTCCTATACCGGACTTTATGCTCTGATGGCTTCGGCGATCCGACCGGATCTCAACACCGTCGCTTTCGAAGCCTCGGCGATGACTTATGGCCGATTGAGCCATAATGTCCTGCTGAACCAGGCCGAAATGAAAATCGTCCCGGCGCATTACGCCATTTCCAACAAAACCGACTCGCTTGATCTCGGTCACGCTTACGGCATATTCACCATGGCCTCGGGCGAATCCATCCAGGCCGAATACCAGATCGACCACAAAGAGTCGGTGCCGGCGGAAACGCTCGATCGTCTGCTCTGCCTGAACGGCGAACCGCGGATCGGAACTCTGTCCTCAGTCGCTCGCGGATTGAGCTTCGACAAGGGCGTGCATGCCATGAAGATCGATACCGAAGGCGCCGAAGAACTCGTTCTGCTCGGAGCGCAAGGCGTTCTCTCCCGCTACCGGCCGCATATGATCATCGAGATCTTCAATGGCGAGGTTCTGTCCCGAATCAAGACCCTGCTGAGCGGCATCGGCTATGAGACGGTGGCAGAATGCGAGGGCTGCAATTATATCTTTGCCCATCAGGACAAGTCACGGCAGCTCAAGAAACAGCACAAGCGCATTGCGGACGAAGGTAATTCTGCCTATCGGCTTGAACGGCTGGTCGAGGTAAACATCGCTGCCCTACAATAAGTTCTATATCACGTCAGCGAAGCCGTGGCGTGTCTTGGCGAAGAACAGAAACCCGAGAATCATGACGATCAGAGCCATGATGGTTTGGACCAGAAGTTCGAGAGAAGGAACAAAGGTGCCACCCATCAGAATATCCCGGACGATGGCAATCGGCGTCGTCAGAGGGCTGAGAGCGAGCATTTTTTGCACGAAGGGGCTCTGCTGGTCGGCCGAATAGAACACCGGCGACAGGAACATCAGAGCCTGCAAGATGAGTGGCACGACGACAAAGGTGTCGCGAAAATAGACATTAAGCGCCGCCACCAGCCAGCCGATTCCGAGCGACCAGGCGATGAGCGGAACGAGCGCCAGGGGGAGAGCAAGGAGCGCGGGCGACAGCGACACGATCCCATAAGCCCCTCCGAAAGCCAGCAAAATAGCCATTCCGACAGCAAAATTGAGTAGGGCGAAGACCAACTGCACGATCGGCATGACCGCTATCGGAAATGCGATTCTTTTCACGTAATTGGGATTGCCGCTGATGCAGGTGACCGACCGGCTGACCGTTTCAGCGAACACGTTATAGATCAGCAGGCCGGAAAACATGCCGACAATGAAATGCGCCCCCGTCGATCCCGTGCCGCCCCATTTGGCGCGAAAAATTACCGCGAAAACATAATAGAACAGCAGAACGATGGCGAGCGGCTGCAACACTGTCCAGGCGGCCCCAAGCGCCGATCCCTTGTAACGTGACGTGAATTCGCGTTCCGCCATGACCCGTATGAGATGACGGTGGACCCAGGGCCGCTGGGCGAGCATGAAATAAGGGCGGAAAAGTTCAACCAACGCGCTCATCACGTTTGATATTCCTATCGGATCGAACTGGATCAGCCATCGAGCTTCTTACGCAGGTAGCGTCTCATGGGTTTATGAAGCCACGGTGTTGTCTGTTTGACGCCATTAGCGAGCGCGAGCGCAATGCGGACGCTGGTGGCATTCCTCAGCCGCATCAATTCTTCGGTTGGATTGACGCCGTCTGCTTGCCTTTCCGATGCCTCCGCCACATTCATCGGTCCAGCGTGATACCACCCAATCGATATCATTTCTCCATCGCCAATGGAGGTTAGCGGCAACCGCCAGCCCGGCCCGGAAGCGGAAAAACGGCGATGGATAGCATCAAAGATTTCGCGCCGCTCGACTTCCGACGACCAAGTTTGCGCCCAGTCGTTCGATCTCACAATTTCGGCGCCGATTTCCGCCGTTGTCATAACGCGGTGTCCATCCGCAAGCAACCGCATGATGAAATCCCAATTCCAATTGGCGCTCATGACCTCATCAAACTTATAGCTATCCAGAACGTCGCGGCGGCAAATCATGACGGTACTGCACGCGCGGTTGACGAAAAGCCCCGTCCCCAGAGGTTCGCCCAGAGGCATAAAATGCGTGGCGGCCTTCAAATCACCAGGGTGTTGAATGATCCTGGCCGCCGGTATGATTGCCGCATATTCATTGCTTCGGGAGAGGGCCAGGGCTGCCTGTTGCAAGAACCCGGGCTCGACCCTGTCACCGGGAGATAAAATGCAGACGATATCGTGGCGAAGAGACGCCAGGGTGGAGTTGAGGCTGACCGCGTATCCACCCGCCGCCTTGCGCCGGACGATCCTCAGCACTGCATCAACGCTCCGGCTCTCGGCTGTCTTATCAAGCTGCTCCAGGATATGCTGCGTGTCAGGTGAGTCTGAAGCGTCGTCAACGACGATGGTGTCGAGCGGTAGGGCCTGCTCGGTCAACAAGCTTGAGATTGACTGGAGCAATTCCGGTCCTTGATCGCGCTGAGCAATGATGACGCTCATGCCTGGACAATCTGCGTTTGCCTCACCGTTCACTCCATTTGTCGTCATAGCGACAGGCAAAGCGACACTTTCCCAATAGGGTATTTCGGCATGGCTGATGTCGATCGGTGACAGGCCGTGGTCAACGCCCTTGCTTGCCTGCTCGAACAAGTCACCCAGCACCCGGGCGAGATCATCGGCCGTGCCATCAAATTTCAGGCAGTTGATGCCCTCCAGCCAGGGAGTGTTTGGGCCAAAGGCAGGATTAGTCGCATTGAGAATGACAATGGCCCCTGAGAGGCTCGCTTCATAGGCCGCGTAGCAGAAGGATTCGTACACGCCAGGAAAGACTGCCACACTTTGCGAGATGATCCGTTCGCGATCCTCCTGAGCGGTCAGGCCGAGAAACCGCACCCGCGATTTCAATGGGGCAGGAATCGCATCTTGCACACGCGAGCGAAGTGAAGAGTCAACTTCAAAGGCGAGAAATACGATATCACCACGATAATCGACACTGTTCATTGCGAACTCGGCACAACCACGTATGAACGTGTCTGGCCGTTTGAAGCTCTGTATCTTACTTGTAAAAAGAATGGAAGTAGTAGGCCCTTCGAGCGATGTCGTCTTCTTCCTCTCAATCTTATTTACAATGGGTGGCACATTGACTAGCGTTTTGACTAGCCATGTTTCATCAAAGCAATATAGCTGCTTGTTGGCCTCCACAATCGTTTGTAGATGCCCGACGACAATGTCGGCATCTCGTAATGCCGATCGCTCCATATCGGAAATAACCAAATTCTCGAAACCCCAACCGCGCGTTTCGTATGCACGCAGGCTGCCTTCCGAAGAATGCAAGCGAACGGACAGGACCGATTTGTCGAATGCTGTGCCGAGTTTCTTTTCCTGAATGGTATAAAAGGCAGGCCCACCCCAGTCGGTGAACTCGATGATGTCGAAGGGCCCCGTATCGCTTTCCAGCTTCTTTAGCGCCATGGCGAGCACATACGACCGCCATTGGGAGATGGTGTCAAAGCCGCTGCTGCGCGACGGTCCGTTGGGCGTCAGCAGCCCTTCATCGCGATCGTCCATATCGACGGCAAGCAGCTTGGTCCCGGGAAAGCGCTTCTTGAAGGCGAAAGGGTCGATCTACTGGCTACCATAGTACAGAACTACGAAC
>JBKDZY010000307.1:0-4401 GCA_047971765.1 Hyphomicrobiaceae bacterium
CCCTTCGCAGGCGCGGCGTTGTTTCCGCCTGGGAAACAGTCAGACGGCCAGTTGCGAAGACTGATCCCGGATCGGCACCGCAGAATCTGCTGCCTGTCAGCCCTGGCCCTCGACATAGCGACGCTGATAGCGCCCGCCCAGCGAGGTCAGGATCTCGTAGCCGATGGTGTCGGCGCAGTCGGCAAGGTCGTCGACCGTCTGGTCGGGGCCGAGAATGTCAAGGCTGCGCGGAATCTCGGCAAGATGCGTGATGTTGACGGTAATGAGATCCATTGAAACGCGGCCGATTACCGGGCAATTCTCTTTCCCGGCAAAAAGCACGGCGCGGTCGGCGTGGATCAAGAAAGTCCGGCGTCAACGGCGGCTTGGCGCCAAATATGCGGCCTGGCTGAGAGCCAAGGACAAGACGTATTCCTGCGAGAAGGCTGGCAAACGATATACGTGTGTGGCGCGGGCGATCCCTTGCCTTGTGCATGAGACGCGTCCGGCGGGCGCTGCGACGAAACACCGATAAGGACATCAGCGGGGTTTGGGAGTCGTATGGTCTGCGGCGGGGTCGCGGGTGCGCGCCATCAGGCTGTGGACCGCAAAATCCCATCCAAAACACTGAATTTATGATATATTTTGGCTCCGCGGGTAGGATTCGAACCTACAACCAACCGGTTAACAGCCGGTTGCTCTACCGTTGAGCTACCGCGGAACAAGCGATGGTGTCGCCGTTGAACGGACTGTATCGCTTCGAGCCATGGCGTTTACGCGAAAACCTTGGCCGTGTCCACCTGCAAGGTGGCGATAAATCGCGATCTCGGCGGATTTGAGCATCGGGCGATGAGCCGCGTGTGAAGGTGCCTGGGCGGCTTGCGCTGATGCGGACCGATGCCACAAGCGGGATGGTGCGATCCATCCAAAATAAGACTCATTTCGAAGCCGGTGCAGAACATGAGTTTTGCGCTTTGCGCCGCACCGCGCCGCCTTGCGGCACATCGGACGCTGCTGTTAATGAATATCCATTCAGATTTGGGTTTTTGCCACTGAGCCCCGTTCTCACGGAAGGACACACCGGACCATGTCAACGAGCACGCTATTCTCGCCGATCAAACTCGGCGGACTTGAGCTATGGAACCGGATCGTGGTGGCGCCGATGTGTCAATACTCCGCAGTCGACGGAAACATGACCGACTGGCACATGCAGCACCTGGGATCGCTGGTCAATTCGGGTGCGGGACTGGTGATCATCGAGGCGACAGGCGTGGAGCTCGCTGGCCGGATCAGCCACGGCTGCACGGCACTTTGCTCGGACGAGAATGAAGCGGCCATGAAACGAGTCGTGACGGCCTGCAAGGGTTTCGGTACGGCTGCCATCGGCATCCAGCTCGGGCATGCAGGTCGGAAAGCGTCGGCGCAACGACCCTGGGAAGGTGGCCGGGCCCTCAAGGACAATCCCTGGCAGACCAAGTCCGCATCGGCTCTGCCCTATGACGATGGCTGGCATACACCCGCAAGCATGACGCTGGATGAGATTGCGGCGTTGAAGGTGTCGTTCGTGGATGCGACCCGCCGGGCGGACCGGGCCGGGTTCGACCTGGTCGAGATTCATGGTGCGCATGGCTATCTGCTGAACCAGTTCCTGTCACCCTTGAGCAACCAGAGGACCGACCAGTACGGAGGAAGCCTTGAGAACCGCATGAGGCTTCCGCTCGAGCTGTTCGAGGTCATGCGCGAGGCGCTGTCGTCGCACAAGCCGCTTGGCATCAGGATTTCCGCGGTCGAATGGGTGGATGGCGGCATCACGATCGAGGATTCGATTGCACTGGCGAAGGAACTCAAGGCACGGGGCTGCGATTTCATGGACGTGTCATCGGGCGGGAACTCGCCCCACCAGAAAATCGCGTTGAAGCCCGGCTACCAGGTGCCGTTCGCAGCGGCGATCAAGACGGCGACCGGGATGCCGGTCATGGCGGTCGGTTTGATTACCGATCCCCATCATGCCGAGGAGATCGTTGCCTCCGGAGAAGCCGACATGATCGCACTGGCTCGTGGCTTCATGGACGACCTGCGCTGGGGTTGGCATGCCGCATGGGCCCTGGGTGTGGAGCCCCGGATGGCGCCCCAGCATATCCGTATCGGGCCCAAGTCGTGGCCGCCGGCACGCAAGTACGTCGAGGGCAGCAGCGGCGCCAAATCAGCCGGTTGAACTTGACGGCGGGGGCATTCGAATTGGCTGCGACGATTTACTGGGTGGATGATGGTGGGCCGGGCAAGGTGGCGGTGGTTCAAAGGCCGAGATCCGCAGCGATCTACGGCGAGTTGAAGCGCGGCGGCATTGATGTGCTGGTGAGCATGCTCAAGCCCGACGAGGAAGTCGAAGTGGGTCTCGGCAATGCGGCCGCGTACTGTGAAGCGTGCGGAATCGAGTTCGTCTCGGTTCCGGTCGTCGATCACGGTCTGCCCCAGTCTGTCGAGGATACCTATGCGATCGTCGATCATCTGTGCGGCTGCAGGCGACTTGGCCTTGGCGTGGGCGCGCACTGTTTTGCGGGGCTGGGCCGGTCGCCGCTGATGATTTCAGCGATGTTGATCCACGGCGGCTTGTCGGCCCGGCGTGCCGTGGAACTGGTTTCGGACGCGCGTGGCGCTGCCGTTCCCGAGATGCCGTGTCAGCAGGAATGGCTCAGGAGCTATGAAGCGTTCCTGGTGGATATCCGCAAGTCTGGAGGGATGATCCACTGATCAAGGGGCGTGCGGCGCACAAGCGCCGGGCCCCGCGGTCGCGGCCTGAGCGCTTCGACCTTATGCTGAACTATATTGCGTTCGGCAAGGTGTGGGGCGGGCGTCAGCGGGTTGCCGGACAGCGTTCCACGGGTAGCATTTCGATGGACTTCAAGGTGCCCCGGACCGAGAACTCGCCGTAGTCGATGAGCAGGCTGCGCGATACGCCGTTCTCGAAGTAGACAAAGGCAAGCTCGTAGGACGGGATTGCGTCCTGCTTGCCGGACCCCAATTCAAAATAGCTGATGGAAACGGGCCAGCTGCGTAGCTTGTCCAGGGCTGATGACGTGGGGGCAGCCGGCAGCTTGCTGTTGTAGCCCGGTGGGTTCTCGGTGCCGATGAACGAGACCGTGGAATAGACCTTGTCGCCCTTCTCGGAGCCGTCATAGAGATCGGCGGTGAAGGTGCGAAGTCCCTTGCGTGCGGCCGCCAGGAGCGCGATCGAATGCTGGACCGGGAAATAGGTTCCGCGCTTCAACGTCAAACTCTTCTTTTCGGGCTTTGTCAGGTCGACCTTGATTTCCGCATTGATGTTGTCGCGGCGGGCGTCGCCGTCGGTCGCGTCCTCCAGCTTCGAATCCTTGTACTGGCTGGATGAAAAGCGGAACGCGGTGGCGAGGGTGTCTTCCCAGCTCGACGACCTGAGATCGCTCAATGTCGAGCTGCCCTCCTGGGCGCCAATCCGGGTCACGAATCGCATGGATTGCGTGTAGCCGTTGCACTGGGAGCCGGCGAGTTCATAGACCATGCGGCCGGACATGCTCGACACATTGGAGCCATTGCGGGCTTCCGCCAGCTCGATGTCGTAGACGGCGCGGTGGGGGGCGAGCGTGATTTCGTGTCCGGCACGATCCTGGGCGTGCGCACCGGGGGCTGCGGCAACAGCCACCATCAGACCTAGTGATGCGATGCCGGCTACCCTGGCTGTTGCCAAGCGCACCGAGAGGGCCGGAGACCGGCGGCGGCCGATGGTTTGCAACAAGATGTGCTCCTATCGTATTGATCTGATTGATCTAACGTGTGTCTCGCCGACTGGCGATTGCCTATCCTAGCGGCAAACGCCGGGGCTTGCCGCAGAAATCACAATGAGCCTTGTGCCTCTATCGTAGCGGGGTTGGTGCAAGCACGTCTCGACTGATATCAGCATCACACCTAAACCCTGCATGAGAATAATCAAGCTGTTCGCACGCCGAAGCGTCGCAAGTGTGGCACAGCGGGTGAATTGTGGGGTCAAAGGGCGCGTGGCGGCCTGGTCGCGGAGGCGCTGCAGTCCGTTCTGGGTGCACTGCATCATTGCCAAGCGGGGGAATTGGCGGCAAGGATCCTGGTTCGCTTCAACAGGGCTCACTGACACAGGAAGGATGGCAAGATGTCTGGCATTGAATCAAAGCTGAAAGAGATGGGCCTTGCGCTTCCCGACGCTCCGGCGCCCGTGGCCAACTATAGTCCCCACTCCCAGAGCGGCAATCTGCTGTTCATTTCCGGGCAGGTCTCGCGGTCGGGTGACGGCAAGCTGTTGACCGGCCGGCTTGGTGCGGACGTGGAGGTGGCGGCCGGACGGGAAGCCGCAAAAGTCTGCGCACTCAACATTCTTGCGCAGGCCCGTGCGGCGCTGGGCTCGCTGGACCGGAT
>JBKDZY010000308.1:0-8856 GCA_047971765.1 Hyphomicrobiaceae bacterium
AGAGCACCGCTTTCTGCTACCTCGATCCGGCGCGCGGCCGCGCCAACCTCGTGATCGAGAAAGGCGCGATGGCCGGGACACTGATCCTCGAGGGCCGCATCTGCGTCGGCGTGCGCTATACGCTGAACGGCGAGAAGAAGGAGGCGCGCGCCAGCCGCGAGGTCATCGTCTGCAGCGGCTCGATCAACTCGCCCAAGCTGCTGGAGCTTTCCGGCATCGGCCAGGGGGCGCTATTGTCATCGCTTGGGATTACCCCGGTGCATGACCTCAAGGGAGTTGGCGAGAATCTCAGGGACCACTACTCGCCGCGCGTCAAGTTCGAGATCACCGAGCGCAATGCGACCTTCAACGACAACGCGCGCGGCTGGCGGCTGGCGCGCGAGGCCATCAAGTACGCGCTGATGCGGGACGGTTTCCTGGCCCGCACGAGCGTTCCGCTGCGGATGTATTTCCGGACCCGGCCAGGGCTCGAAACACCCGATGCCACCATCTCGGTGCTGCCGTTCATCTACGAGATGGCGGGACGCGAACGGCGGATCTCGAAGCAGCGCGGGATCACCATGAACATCAACGTGCTGAGATCGGAAAGCCTCGGATCGATCCACATCAAGTCGGCCAACCCGGCCGAACCTCCTGCCATCCGCTTCAATTTTCTTTCAGCACAGCACGACCGGGATGGACTGCTCGCGGCCATGCGCAAGGCACGCGAACTGATGGCGACGCCTCCGTTGAAAGACATCACCGGCCGGGAGATTGCGCCGGGCAGCGTACTGCAGACGGATGACGAGCTGCTGGCCTGGGTCCGCAAGACGGCCGAGACCACCTATCATCCGGTTGGCACCTGCAAGATGGGCTCTGACCCGATGGCAGTGGTCGATGCGCAGCTCAGGGTTCACGGCATCGAGGGCTTGCGGGTTGCCGACGCCTCGATCATGCCGACGCTGACGAGCGGCAATACCAACGCGCCCTGCATCATGATCGGCGAGAAATGCTCGGAAATGATGCTGGCTGCGGCAAAGTCCGAAAAGCGCGCCGCAGCGTGAGCGTTTCCGCTCACGGACCGCACCGACCTGAAGGCCTGGTCCTGCGCGGGCGCGGCGCACACGCCGGGCCGCAGTCGGGACTTGAGCGTTTCCGCCTGGAGCGGAAACGCTATAGGCTGGTCAGACACTTCCCTTCGCTTTCACTGCGGAGCGGTCTCGGCCCTCACAAAAGGCAACTGGTGGCGCGCGATTTCCTCGACGGCGCCATCGGCTGACGTGATGCCGCGCTCGATCATCTCGATATGCATGATGCCGGGTTCGTCGCCGATCTCGAACAGATTGTAGCGGGCCAAGGTCTGGTTGCCGTGCGTCTCGCCCAGGGACGCCGACGGCGCGCCGATCAGCGGCACCGGGCGGGTGGGGCCAGGCGTCACGTTCAACATGGCGCGGTGGTTGTGTCCGTGAAGGACGAGTTCCGCACCCTCCCGGCGAAGCACCTCTGCCAACTCCGCTGCATCATTGAGGGCATAGCTGCGGTCGCGCAGGCCGGGCGCCGGAGGATGATGGATGAGGACCACGCGCACGAGATTTTCCTGTGCCGAAGAGCGCAGAATGGCCGCAAGGCGCTGTCTTTGCGCGTCACCCAGGAGACCCCACCCCCGCAGCGGGGGCGCAGGGACCGCAGAGTTGAGCCCAATCAGGACCACCCGGCCCAAGCGGCGGACAAACGGAAATGGGCTGGCCTCTTCCCCCGCCGGGTCATCATCGCCGGTCATGTAGTCTCGCCAGCACTCGACGCCTGCCGGCCCGTGACTCTCGGTAAAGATGTCATGGTTTCCGGGCACCACCGAGACCATCGCCGGCGATCCGATCGACCGCAGCCAGGCCAGTGCTCCTTGATGCTCGACCGGCAAACCGAGGTTGGCCAGATCCCCGGTCACTGCGATGTGGTCCGGCTCGCGGGCCACGAGATCGGCCAGAAGCCGCTGCAGGACATCCATCCGGTGTTGACGTTTGCGCCCGCGATGCCAATTGAGGCTGCCCAACACACGCTTGAGGTTCCATTCGCGCCAGGTCGGCACCGGAAACGGGTGAAGGTGCGGATCGGAGAGATGAGCGAGACGGAACGTCATGGCCTTCCTGGATTCCGGACCGTTTCAGACATTTGCAGCAACGATCCCGTCACTTTTGCTCGCGAGAGCTGGTCCGGCCAAATTCCGAACGCCGCGCAGGGGCTGGTGCCAGAGCGATCTGGTGCCTTCGCGGCAAGCCGCACCATCTTTTGCGCTTTGCCATGCCGTCGGCAGGTTTGCAAAGCATTGATTTTTGATACTTACATGCTTTGCGGACAACCTGTGGTGCGTCATGACTTTCGAATGGATCCTAAGGCCCCTGTTTCAACGCTACTGGCGCTGGCAACGCGGGATGACGCTTGGCGCGCGCGGCATTGTCCTCGACGCCGAAGGACGCTGCCTGCTGGTTCGCCAGACCTATTCACCGGGGTGGATCTTTCCTGGCGGCGGGGTCGAGTATGGCGAGACGATCGAGGCGGCCCTTGTCCGGGAGCTGATGGAGGAAGGCAACATCGACGTGACCGGTCCGGTCGAGCTCCTTGGGATCTATTCCAACGCGGCCGTGTTTCCCGGTGACCATGTGGCCATCTACGTGGTCCGCCACTGGCGCCAGACACGAACACCCGAAGCCACATTGGAGATTGCCGAAACCGGTTTTTTTCCAACCGACGCCCTGCCCGAGGGCACGACGAGGGGCACGAGAGCACGGCTGGAAGAGCTGTTGGTTGGTCGTAAACCGTCGACTTTCTGGTGATTCCGCCCACCATGTCGAAGCTGGCAAGGCCGTGCTGCGCGGGCGCGGCGCACGCGGCCCTGAGCGGTTCCGCCTAAACCTGAAACGCTCGTGTGTGATGCCTCAAGAGGTCGTTCCCGGTGCGTCCGAAGTCCTCCTTAAACCGAGACACTACCCGTTTGCGGACCCTTCACTTCCGTGATATGGAGGCGCCCATGAACGGCATTCTTTTTCATCCGCATCTCAGGCAGCGACGACGTCGCTGAACCGCGCCGGGCCCCTTCGCAGGGTCAATGGCGACGGTTCATGGCCTTTTTCAAGCAATTCCCTGCCGTTCGCCCAGCCTAAAACTCACCCCCTCATGGCCGGGCCCTTGCTCCCACGGAGTTTGCGATGCTTGCCGAGCCAATCGCGCCCTCGATCGTGACGACACGTCGCGTAACTGCCGCCGACATGGCTGACATTCTTGCCCTTGGGGCCCGTGTCTATGGACCTGGGCGGTTTTCAAGGACTGCTTTTCGCGTGCGCGAAGGGACGCCGGATATCTCTCCCTTTTGCCGGCTCGCGGAGCTTGATGGCAGGGTGATCGCGTCAATCCGGATGACAGAAGTCACCATCGGCGATGCAGAAGGTGTGCTGTTGCTCGGCCCGCTGACGGTCGATCCGCGTTTCGAGAACAAGGGCTACGGCCGGCGGCTCATGATCGAGAGCATGGATGCCGGCCGGCAGGCCGGCCACCGACTGGTGGTTCTGGTCGGCGATCTTGCCTACTATGCCAGGGTTGGATTTGGCGTCGTTCCGCCGGGCCAGATCCTGCTACCCGGCCCCGTCAATCCAGCGCGGCTTTTGGCCTGCGAGTTGTGCCCCGGCGCATTGACGGCCTATCGAGGCATGATGGCCGCCAGCCCGGCAGCCTGATGGCATTGCGAATGCTCCCGGTCCCCGGGGACCCAGAGCATTCGCGGAGCACGTGGCTGTCACGACCTCAGTAGGCAATGCACCTCCAGACCTTGTGGCCGTGACGCCAGACCCAGCCATATGCCGTGCATACCGGCCTGTAGTAGCTATAGGTGAAATATGGCCTGTAATGGTGGCGGTGGTGACGGTGATGATGATGCCGGTGACCATGGCCGGACCAGTGGTGACCATGGCCTCTGTGGCCGTGGCGAGATCCATGCGCGCTGGCAGTGTTCGCGAAACCAGAAGACGCGATGATCGTTGCAGCAGTGGCGGCGACGGTGAGGTTCTTGAGGGTCTTGGCGATCATTTTCATTACTCCAATCAATCTGTTGTGTCTCATCTTCATGAGCCGGCGTCAGTCCATTCCAGGTCGATCAGAGTGCCGTCTCTCTTTCTGATCTGTGTTCAGTATGCATGAATACGAACCGTTGTGTACTGTTTCTTTCTCACATGTTTGTGATCAACGTTCAGATGATGCGCTGCGAAGTTTCATGCCCTTGCTGACAGGCGCGCGCATGCAGCCGCTCCTGCCGCCACCGCAATTCCGCGGCGTCGGTTTCAGACCAATTCCGGCAAAGCCCCACTCGGTGTCCGGCTGTTTTGCGCTCACGGACCGCACCAGCCTGCAGCCTGATCCTGCGCGGCACTTTTGCGGCCTGAGCCGCAGTCGCGGCCTGAGCGATCGACCTGAGGCGGAAGCGCTATAGATCCTTCTGGGTTGGCTGGCCGGGATGACTCGTCAGCCGTTCCACTTCTGGGGTTCGCGGAAAGGGCGCATGTCCGGGTAGCCGCTGGTCGACCAGGCGCCGTCAACGAGCAGGCTGGCACCCGACACATAGCTGGCTTCATCGCTCGCCAGGAAAAGCGCGGGGCCCGCAATTTCCGATGGCTGGGCGGGGCGCCCCATGGGCGTGCGCTGGTTGAAGGCCTGGAGCCGGCGGGAATCGTCGAAATGCGCCTTCGTCAGGGGAGTCTCGACCAGACCGGGAAGCACCGCGTTGACCCGGATACCCCGGTCTGCCCATTCGAGCGCGCCGTTTTTCGTCAACATCTCGACGCCTGCCTTGGCCGTGCAATAGGCGGCGCCCGCATACATCGGGACGTGAGCATTGAGCGAGGCGATGTTGACGATCGCGCCGCCGCCCTGGCGCATCATCTGGCGCGCCTGATGCTTCATACCGAGAAAAACGCCCTTGAGGCACAGATCAATGACGAACTGCCAATCCTCCGCCTCCAGGTCCACGAGGTAGCCCGGCCTGTTGCCGCCGGCGACGTTGAATGCCAGATCGCACCGGTTTGTCTCGGCGATTGCCGATTCAACGAGCTGCCGGCAATCAGCCTCGCGGGTGACATCACCGGCGATGCCCGTGAAGCCCGCGCCCAATCGGCTGCCAATCTCTGCCAGCCGGTCGGCATTGATGTCGCTGCCGATGACCCGGGCGCCTTCGGCCACCAGCTTTTCGGCAATCGCCAACCCGATCCCCGATGCGGCGCCGGTCACTATGGCTGTCCTGCCTTCGAATCTCTGCGTCATGCCAACCACCACTGTTGCCCAGGCCTGTTCCTGGTCTCCCCAGGATGCGCGACATCGGCTTGCCGGTCCAGCGTGCCGCCGCCCAAGCCTTCCGCTTCACCTCCGGCGCTTTTCCTGCTTAGCTTGTCGCCCCTTCCTGCGCCCAAACGCCAACAATCATTCGCAAGCCGGAGACTGAAAATGAGTGCAAAGCCCAAAGTCCTGCTCGTGCCCCCATCCGAGGCGACTGGGGAACTGGCACGACAGCTTGCACCCTCGCACATCGACCTCGTCCTCGCCCAGCCCGGAACGGACGCCTACCAGCAGGCGCTGGCCGATACCGAGTTCATGATCTGCTATCCCAACGTGAAAATGGAAGAGGCGTTCTACAAGGCGGCACCAAAGGTGCGGCTGGTGCAGCTTCTGTCGGCGGGCTACGACGCGGTCGATATCGAGGCGGCACGGCGCCACAAGGTTCCGGTGGCCAATAACGGAGGCGCCAACGCCATCTCTGTCGCCGAGCACGCTGTCATGCTGATGTTGACGGTTGCGCGGCGGGTGGTGTGGCAGCATGCGTCGGTCTCGGGCGGGCGCTGGCGTGGCAACGGTCCGCCGCCCGCCATGTACGAACTCTATGACAAGACGCTTGGCATCATCGGTCTTGGCAACATCGGAAAGAAGGTCGCGCGGCGTGCGCAGGCCTTCGGCATGAAGATCGAATACTACGACATCAAGCGGCTGACCGAGGACGAGGAAGATGCGCTCGGCGTAAAATTTCGGCTGCTGCGGGAACTGCTGCGGCGGTCCGATTTCATATCCCTGCACGTTCCGCTCAATGCGTCCACGAAGCACATGATCGGCGAGGCCGAGCTGGCGCTGCTGAAGCCCACCGCCATTCTCGTGAACACGGCGCGCGGGCCCGTGATCGACGAGAGAGCATTGACCAAAGCACTTGAAAAGAAATCTTTTTTCGGGGCCGGCCTCGATGTGTTCAACGAGGAACCGCCGCCATCGAACAATCCCCTGTTCAAGCTGGACAACGTTGTGCTGACCGCGCACGTCGCCGGCCCTACCTCCGACAACCACGGCGCGCGGTTCCGCAATGCCTTCGACAACGTGGAACGCATGGTGCGCGGAGACCAGCCGTTCTGGGTCGTGCCGGAACTGGTTGATTGAGTTTTGCTGTTGCGATCCGGCCTGCGGTCTAAAGCTGCACGCCAGATCCCGTCGGTCGGCTGACCGACGGGCATTGCTCGACGAAGCGCGTGGCAGCGATGTCGAAGCGAAGTGCGAGGATCGTTAGCGCCGCAAGCTGCTGCACAGTGTGTTTGCATTTTGCTCGAACTTTCAGCGCCCTGCAGATCGTGGCTCGCTTTCGCAGCCATGCGGTGGCACTTCGGGCCCACTCGATTTTCCTCTCCCCAAGCCACACCTGCATCGGAGTTGCCCAATGGCGAATTATGACCTGATCCTCAAGGGCGGCCGCGTGATCGACCCCTCCCAGAACATCGACGGGGTCATGGATGTCGCTTTCGCCGGCGGCAAGGCTGCGGGTGTCGGGGCCAACCTCCAGGCGGGCCCCGGGACCGAGGTGCGCGACGTCTCGGGCTTCATCGTCACGCCGGGTCTTATCGACCTGCACACGCATGTCTACTGGGGCGGCACGTCATTGGGGATTGATGCCGAGGACTTCTGCCGGACGTCGGGCGTGACCACTTCGATCGACACCGGCAGCGCCGGGCCAGGTAATTTTGCGGGTTTCCGCAAGCACGTCATCGAGCCCAGCCAAGTACGTATCCTGGCCTATCTCCATGTGTCGTTCGCTGGCATCTATGCCTTCTCGAAAAGCCACATGGTCGGTGAATCCAAGAACATCGAGTTGATGGCACCGCGGCAGGCTGTCGAGATCGCAGACAAGAACAGGGATGTCGTCGTGGGCATCAAGGTTCGGGTCGGCCTGCACGCCTCGGGCGACCAGGGTTCGGCGCCGCTCAACATCGCGTTGCAGGTTGCCGACGAGGTGGGCCTGCCGCTCATGTGCCACATCGACCACTCACCGCCCTCCTACGAGGAGGTGATCGGCATGCTGCGGCCGGGCGATGTCCTCACCCACGCCTTCCGACCCTTCCCGAATTCGCCAGCGACCGCGCAGGGCACGGTGAGACCGGCGGTGCTGGACGCCCGCGCGCGGGGTGTCCTCTTCGATATCGGCCACGGCGGAGGATCCTTCTCCTTCAAGACTGCCCGGGCCATGCTCGCCAACGGATTCATGCCCGATACGATCTCGTCGGACGTGCACGCGCTGTGCATCGACGGCCCGGCGTTCGACCAGGTCACCACCATGTCGAAATTCCTGTGCCTGGGTGTTCCGCTGGGTGAGGTTGTCAAGCAATCCACCCTCAATGCCGCGATGGCGCTGCGGCGGCCCGAACTCGGCAGCCTGAAGGCGGGCACGGTTGGTGATGCCACGATCCTGTCGGTGGCCGACGGGCAGTTCGACTATGTCGATGTTCTCGGCGAGCACCTCACCGGCCAGAAGCGCATCATCGCCGAGGGAACGGTTGTTGGCGGGCGCTGGTGGCACGCGCGCAGCGAGGGGGCCTTTCCGGCGCAAAACACCCGAGCTGGCGGCTAGACCAATTCCGGTCTGGCCGGAACTGGGTTGGTTTGGCTTATCTGCGCTCGCATCCGCCCTTGTCCAGGCGCTCCGCCAGGGCAGCGCATGCTGCCTGAGCCGTGGTCGCGGTCTGAGCGTTTCCACCTGAACCTGAAATGCAATACTGCTGGATCACAACTCCAGCGTGCAGCCTTGACGCTGTTTCACCTCCAATCGCGCTGAATTGGCCACATATCGCGACTGGTGTTTCGACTGTTTCCGCCTTTGTCCGGCCGGATTATCGGTATGCTGAACCGGAGATTAACATCTGCGTGCTTCCATGACATGCACGTCAGTTTTCACAGAGACGGATTTTAAATTCCTGGACGCGGCAGCCATGCGAGACAACAGCCAAAACCCGAACCCCGATGTGCGCTCGGCGCTGGTCCATGGCAATGGCTCGGTGAGCCTCAGACTCTCGGAAGATGCCGCCCAGGGTGACATTGCCGGTCGTTGGCTGGAGCGTGTCGGCGATCTGAAGATCAACAAGCACGTTTGCGAATCGGCAGGCGGCGCCGTCGCCGAAATGCCGGCCGGCAAGCCAGCCGATGTGGTTGAGCTCGAGGCGCGGCGGGCAAAAGTGGCTGTCGGCAAGGTACAGGCCAAAGGTGCCGGTGCCAGCGCCCTTCCAGATGTCCAGCCAGGCCCCACGGCGGAAATCATTCCGTTCCAACGGGTTCGCTCCTGATCACGTTCCTTCCACCTAACTTATTGTAATTAGACGAATTCTAATCAACGCAACAGGTGTGTTTGGCGCTTGACTCAGACCTCCCATTCGTGACCCTGATTGGCTCCAGGCGGTTCCAATTTCCGTTCCGCAAGACCAAATCAACCTCACAGACCGGAGTGCCTGATGCTCGATTTCAAGACAAGGCGGCCTGACAGATGGTTGGGGGCCCTGCTCGCGGCACCCCTGCTGCTTGCCGCTTGTGCAATCC
>JBKDZY010000309.1:0-6709 GCA_047971765.1 Hyphomicrobiaceae bacterium
ATTTCAAGGAATTCCCAGTCCTCGGTCGGTTCCTTGATGTCCGGCTGGAAAGGCCCATGGTCGTGTGGGTGAGCGTGGTCATCGCCATGGGTGTGATCGTGGCCATGGCCGGGCTCCGACATCGGGGGCATAAGCGGATCTCCTGTCGTGGGTGTGGAGCGATTGGTGTTCAGGCGGTTGGGTCGGGTTCGAGCCAGTGCTCGTAGATCTCGGCCATCACCGTGTCGTTGCGGGCATAGCTGCCGTTGCCGTCCCATACCTCGTCCATGGCGAACTGCACCCAGTAGTTGGTCTTGAGTGGCCAGCCGGGCTTGCCGTAGGCCAGTTGCTCTGGATTGCGCCATTGTCCGAAGTCGCGCACCACGGTGCCGCGCTTGCCCTTGAGGTAACTTGGCGTGCGGACGTGACCGGCAGGCGTATCCGTTTTCACGATGACCTTGTCACCGGTTTTGAACCGCGGCTTCTGCACCATCTCGGATTGCCTCCCCTACCGGCCGGTTGCGGGTTTGACGCCCTGGCGGGCCTTGACCTCGGCCAGTTTGGCGTCGATCTCGGCATCCGTCAGCACGCCCTTCTCGATCAGGAGGCTGCGCATGGCGAGGCACCATTTCTCGTAGTAGGAGCTGTCGTTGTAGGTGTCGGGGCTCAGGCTTTCGATGGTGCGCCGGTTCTCGTCGGTGACCCAGAAGCTGCGTGGACTGCTGCGCAGGATCTGCATCATGGCGTCGATCCGCCGCTCGGTCATGGTGGGGGTGTGCTCGTGCGTGTCGATGGGGCCTCCGCTGTCGCCGCCCATATCGTGCGGTTTGCGGGGCGACGTGCTCGGATTTACCATTGGACGTCTCCTTGTGACGCCCATTTTGGTCGTCCGGGTTGCGCTTCGCAAGCCTACAAGGTTGGCGTTGGCCACCAACCCGGCTAGAAGCGTGAGAGAATGACAGAACGCGGCAGAGAGTGGCCCCAGATGAACGATACGCACTTGGCGTCCGGTTTTCCCGCTCCCACCGAACAGGAGTGGATGCAACTCGTCGAGAAGGCCCTGAAGGGCGGCGATTTTGAGAAGCGTCTTGTCTCGCGCACAGCCGATGGGCTCAGGATCAAGCCGCTTTATACCCGGGCCAGCGAGATCAGAGGACGCGACACGGCCGAGCCCGGCGCGGCGCCACATCTGCGCGGCTTCCGTACCGCCAGCGGCACGCCGTGGGATATTCGCCAGATCTGCGCCACCGCCGATCCGGTTGTCGCCAACGAGGCCATCCTGGACGAACTCCAGGGCGGTGCAACGTCGATCCTGCTGCGCATCGCCGCCCCTGGCCAGACCGGCGTCGGCTATGAGCAAGGCGTGATGTCGCGCGCCCTCAAGGACGTGATGCTCGATGTCTGTCCGATTTCGCTTGATGCCGGTGAGCTGACGCCGGACGCAGCCGGCACGTTGACCGCGATCTGGCGGACGAACGGCGTCGATGACGGCAAGCGCAAGGGCGCCTTCAACTACGATCCGCTCGGCAATCTCGCGGCCACTGGCGCGCTTTATCATCCGGTCGACACCGCCTTGAAGATCGCGGCCGACCTGGTGGCGGCGACAGTCCCCATGCCGGGTGTCACCGCACTCAGGGCGAACGGACATTTGTGGCACAACGCCGGGGCAACCGAGGCACAGGAACTGGCGTTGATGCTGGCGTCGGCGGTCACCTGCCTGAGGGCCGCGGAGACCCAGGGCATTGCCCCGGACATCGCGTTGGCGAAGATTGCGTTCACCGTCGCCGCCGATGCAGATCAGTTCCTCACCATCGCCAAGCTGCGCGCCCTGCGCCGTCTGGTATCGCAGGTCGCGCAGGCCTGCGGCGCTGGCGATGCGGTGGCGCAGGTCAGCGTTACCGCTGAGACCTCCGCCCGCATGATGACGCGCCGCGACCCCTGGGTGAACATGCTGCGGACCACGATTGCCGCCGCCGCTGCTGCCATCGGCGGGGCCGATGCCATCACCGTGCTGCCGTTCTCGTGGGCCATCGGCCAGCCGGACGCGTTCGCGCGGCGCATCGCCCGCAACGCCAATCATGTGCTGATCGAGGAGGCGGGCCTTGGCCGGGTCAGCGATCCGGCAGGCGGCAGCTGGTATGTGGAGCGCGTGACGGAAGACCTCGCCCAGGAGGCATGGCGGCGCTTTCAGGCCATCGAGGCTGCCGGCGGTCTTGCCCGGATGCTGGCGAACGGCGAGGCGCAGAAGGATCTGTCGGGCGCGCGCGCGGCGCGTGACAAACTGCTGGCAACGGGCCGGCAGCCGCTCACCGGTACGTCAGCCTTTCCGCGGCTCGGCGATGATGGCGTGACGGCCGAGCCGTGGCCCGACGCCAGCGAACCGGGCAAGCCAAATGGGGCCACCGCCGAACCGCTTGCGTTCCGGCGTGATGCGGCACCGTTCGAGGCGTTGCGCGATGCCGCCGATGCGTTCGCGGCGAGATCGGGCGCCATGCCGAAAGTCTTCCTCGCTTCGCTCGGGCCACTCGCGGTGCACACCACGCGCACCACCTGGATGCGCAACTTCCTCGCCGTCGGCGGTGTCGAAGGTGTAGGCGGAGAGGGGTGGACCAACACGGCCGATCTCGGTGCGGCATTCGCACAGACAGGGGCGACGGTGGCCTGCCTGTGCTCGTCCGACGAAACCTATGGCGAACTCGGTGAAGCTGCGGCCTCGGTTCTCAAGGCGGCGGGCGCGAAGACAGTCTACCTGGCGGGCCGGCCGGCTGACCAGGAAGCCGGTTTGAAGGCAGCGGGTGTCGATGACTTCATCTTTGCGGGTGCCGACATGATCGCGACTTTGCAACGTGTGCACCAGCAGCTTGGCGCCGCCTGAGTGGAAAACGTCAATGGTTGATCTGGATGGCCGCGGCTACTTCGCCATCGGAGCGGAGCGCATGTCGAAAAGCCTCAACCTGGGCAATCTCATGCGGTCGGCGCATGCCTTCGGCGCTGCCTTCACATTCACGATCGGCGCCGCCTATACGGCCCTCGAGGCGATGGCCGACACCTCGCGCGGAAGCCAGCACCTGCCGCACTATGACTGGAAAAGTCTGGATGAACTGGTGATGCCACGCGCCAGCAAGCTTGTCGGCGTGGAACTGCTGGACGACGCCAACGACCTGCCGCAGTTCCGCCATCCGGAGCGTCCGGCCTAAGTGCTCGGACCGGAGAAGGGATCATTGTCGCCGGAGCTGCTGGCGAAGTGCGACGTCACCATCAAGATCCCGACGCGCTTCTGCGTGAACGTCGCCATGGCGGGCGCAATCGTCATGTACGATCGGGTCGTTTCACGGCGCACCGCCGCACGCCTGCCCGGATGAGGTGATCCGGGAGGCAGACCCACGGCTCTACGACGCCCGTCAACCGCTTCCGCGACAGGCGGCTCGGGCAGCAAGCGCCGCCCTCGCGGAGCGCCCAGCCGCAGGCTGATACGGCGCGTGAGCGGGAAAAGCTACGCTAGAATTCCACGCGGTCGGCGCCCTTGAGCTGCAGCATCTCGCGGGCATCGTCCGGAGTGGCAACCTCGTAGCCCAGGGCCTCGATCATCTGGCGGGCAAGCTTCACCTGCTCGGCATTGGATTGCGCAAGGCGGCCAGGACCGCCCCACAGCGAGTCTTCAAGGCCCACGCGGACGTTGCCGCCCATGGCCAGCGCCTGCGCCGCGATCGGAAGCTGGTTGCGTCCTGCGCCAAGCACGCTCCAGCGGTACTCGTCGCCGAACAGCCGGTCCGCCGTGCGCTTCATGTGCATGACGTCTTCCGGATGCGGGCCGATGCCGCCCAGGATGCCGAACACCGACTGGATGAAGAATGGCGGCTTGACGATGCCGCGGTCGGCAAAGTGGCGTAGCGTGTAGAGGTGTCCGATGTCGTAGCACTCGATCTCGAAGCGCGTGTTGTTCTGCGCGCATGTCGTCAGGATGTGTTCGATGTCGGCGAACGTGTTCTTGAAGATGCGGTCTTTCGAGCCTTCGAGGTAGGGTTTCTCCCAGTCGTATTTGAATTCCTTGAAGCGTTCGAGCATCGGATAGAGACCGAAGTTCATACTGCCCATGTTGAGCGAGGCCACTTCCGGCTTGAAGACGACGCAGGGCTTCATGCGCTCTTCGATCGACATGGTCGGCGCGCCGCCCGTGGTGATGTTGACCACCGCGGCCGAGCGCTGCTTGATGACCTTCAGGAACTTGCCGAAGGCTTCCGGGCTCTGGTCCGGCAGGCCGTTCTCCGGATTGCGCGCGTGAACGTGAACCAGCGCCGCGCCGGCCTCGGCAGCACCGACGGCGGCGTCGGCAATTTCCTCCGGCGTGATGGGCAGGTGCGGTGACATCGTGGGTGTATGGATGGAACCTGTCACCGCGCAGGTGATCATCACTTTGTGTTTTCTGGCCATGGTCGTCCTCCGTTCGGGATGTCGTGTGAGTGTATCGCCGTCACCGGCATTCTATAAGTGTTTCCGGAAGCCCTTCAGCCGTTGCAGCCAGCGTTCCCTGATGTCCACACGATCGCCGTGATAGCGATAGTCACGACGAGTAGGGCTTCTGCGCCTTCTTGAAGGCCGCGAGGGCAGCGAGCCTCTCGTCGCGCCATCGGCTCTTCCGGGCCACGTCTTCGGCGGTGGGCGTGCGCCCCCACTCGGCCATGATCTTGTCGACGTTTTCTGGCTCGAACTGGTTGCCTGAATAGGGCTGCGAGGCGAGCGTCGACATCGTCTGCGAAAAGCGCGCGCAATAGTCGGGAATGCCGCCCGGCGCGTTCATTTCGATGGTCTCGAAGGGCCCCATGAAGCTCCAGCGCAGGCCGAGCCCGTGCGCGATCGTCTTGTCCAGGTCCTCCGGCGTGCAATAGCCCTCTGACACGAGGCGGAAGGCTTCAGACAGCAGGACTGCCTGCATCCGGTTGAGGATGAAGCCGTCGATCTCCTTCTTCAGCTCCATCGGCACCTGGCCGACGCTCTCGTAGATGCCGCGCGCCCTCTTCACCGCAGCCGGATCGGTCCACGGTGCCGGACATAGCTCCACGATCGGCACCACATGCGGCGGATTGACTGGATGCGCGATCAGGCAGCGGTGACGCCCGTTCAGGTCTTCCGTGAAGCGCGAGGCCACGATTGCCGACGACGACGACACCAGGATGGCCTCGGGTGGTGCCGCTTCATCCATCAGTGGCCAGATCTGGCGCTTGGCGTCGATCGTCTCCGGACCCGATTCCTGGACGAAATCCACGCCCGAAACGGCGTCCGCCAGGGAGGCCGCGCTCGTCACCCGTCGGGCTGCGCCGTCCGGATCGGAGACGAGGCCATGGCGGGCAAGGTCGTGCAGGCTTTCCGCCACCAGCCGGGGCGCATTCGCCGTGGCGTCGGCATTGGCGTCCCAGCATTTGACATCCCAGCCCGCCCGGCTGAACACGTTCGCCCAGGCACGGCCGATGAGGCCGACACCGATAAGTCCCACTGTCGGCATTACGTCGTCTCCGTTCTCGATTGGGGGTGGTCCGCGCCCGGTTCAAGCACGACCTTGCCATGCGCGTTGGGTTTGCGCAGGGTTTCGAACAGCTCCGGCAAGGTCGCGAACCCGGCCCGTTCGGTGATGTACGTGTTGGCGTCGAACGTGCCGGACTGCAACAGATCCAGTGCCGCAGTGAAGTCCTCCGCCGTGTAGCCGAGCACGAACTGCACCTTCAACTCCTTGCGGATGGCCATGCGCGGCAGAATGGTGTCTTCGTGCCGGCACACACCCACCACCACGATGCTTGCCCCGATTCCAGCCACGGCCAGACATTGCTGCAGGATGCCCGGAACGCCGACACACTCGAACACGCAGTCCGGCGCGCCCGCCGTGATCCCGGCAAAGGCCGCGGCGATGTCACCCGCACCCGGGTCGATGCCGGCCGCCGCGCCAAGCTCCAGGGCGCGTGCCAGCTTCACGGCATCGAGTTCACTCACCACCACGTCTTTCGCACCGGCGCGGCGCGCAAAGGCAACCGTTGCCAGTCCGATCGGCCCTGCCCCGATGACCAGCACGCGCTTGTCGCGCAGGGAACCGGCAAGCCGCACCGCGTGGGCGCCGACAGCCAGCGGCTCCGCCAGTGCAGCGGCATCGAGGGCCACGTTGTCGGGAACGCTCAGGACGTGACGCGCGCCGATCTTGACGAATTCCGCATAGCCGCCCGGCACATCCAGGGCCAGACCGACAATCTTGTTGCGTGGACACAGGATGCCGAGGTTGTCCTTGCAGGTGCCGGCTCCCTTGCAGGCATCGCAGGGCCACAGCGGCACGGCAATGACCCGGTCATCAACCGACCATTCCGGATCGCCGGACTGGGAAACAATGCCCGAGAACTCGTGGCCGAGCACCGTTCCGGCGGGCACCTGGGAGGCGCTTGCTTCCGTGGAATGGATGTCGGACCCACAAATGCCGCAGTATGCCACCCGCAGCACCACTTCTCCGGGGCCCGCGACAGGCATGGGGCGCTCGACGAGTGCCAGTGGCCTGCCGGTCTCCTGAAATGCCAGTGCGCGCACGAGCCCTCACTTTCCCACTTTGACGCATACCCTGGCTGAGACTAGCACGGGCCAGCCGAGATGCTAGTCTACGCCACCGGGCCCGAGGCCTCGAACAAGGGAGATGATCATGGATCTTGGTTTGAAGGGCCTGCGGGTTCTTGTCACTGCCGGTGCCAGCGGCATCGGG
>JBKDZY010000310.1:0-10892 GCA_047971765.1 Hyphomicrobiaceae bacterium
CCTCCCGGAGGAGTCTGGGCCGTGTCTCAGTCCCAGTGTGGCTGGTCGTCCTCTCAGACCAGCTAAGGATCGTCGCCTTGGTGAGCCATTACCTCACCAACTAGCTAATCCGACGCGGGCCCATCCAATGGCGATAAATCTTTCCCCTTTCGGGCGTATACGGTATTACCTCAAGTTTCCCTGAGCTATTCCGTACCATTGGGAAGGTTCCCACGTGTTACTCACCCGTCTGCCACTCCGTATTGCTACGGCGTTCGACTTGCATGTGTTAGGCCTGCCGCCAGCGTTCGTTCTGAGCCAGGATCAAACTCTCAGATTGAAGAGTTTTATTCTGGATCTATCTTGGAGTCTCCTCCAAGTTACTGCGTAACGGGCACCTTCACACTCTGACATTCATGCAACCCGGTTGCCCAAGTCACAGTCATGTCATGGTGATGGTTTAAGAAACACAGTATAGCCAGAGTCTCTTGTAAGTCTCTACTACTCGCTTTCGCGAGGTTCGAAACCCGCCAGGACTCCGCCGCCTGCGTTTCCCTTTCTTCGATTAAATTGTCAAAGAGCGCGTATTCAAGACGACCTTACCACTTCAACGCTCCGCCTCTCAGCGACGGCGTTGACCAACAGCTGATCACCTCCAGGGGAAGTCCCTGAAATGATCATTCAGGTTGGTGTGATTGGGTCAACCGTTCGCTCGTTGCGGCAGCGCCGCCCGAACGAGTGCTGTTCTAGGCCCAAGCCCCGCTGGTGTCAACAACGAAGTCAAAAAAAAACGCAGCTCCAGCCTCGAATTGAGACAACCATATGATTCAGGTGGATTCTTTTTGCTGCACTGCGGGATGGAAACGGGCTTGAGCCGGGTCGATTTGTGGCTTTTGACGGAAGGGGCCAAGGCCGAAAATGGCCCACGAATTTTCCGCGCGTTGATTTTATTGTGTTTTTTCTTTCGGGCCCCAAGTGTCCACCTAGAGCCACAATCCTTTGGCACCTGAGACGCCTTCTCCTGGCCCGGAGTCGGACCTGCCTTCTCCTCGTACCGGGGAGTTTGGGAGGGGCAGCCAGTGCACCACGCTGTCAGCGGGGCAGGCGTGCATAAGAGGGGCAAACGGTTGATAGCTGCGTAATTCCGCGGCGGGCGGGCCGGGATGGACTGGTAATTCCCGCGCGAACACAGTTAATGGGCAGGTCGCTTGATTTGGCTTCCCTCAATGCATGGTGGGAAGCTGGCAGATGGGGGTCCCGTGACGATAGCGGGTATGAGCTCGGAGGAATTGCGGCGCCATGCTCCTTTGGCGCGGCCGCGGCGGCCATCGCGCTCCGGCCATCCGCGAGGGCTCGCGCACCTCTATGCCGCGCGCCGGCGCCGTGCTGTCCCGGATCTATTCGTCGCCGACCAGGCCGATGCCAGGCGTGGCGGCGGCTTTCGGTGGTTTTTCAGTACATGTCTCGCCGCCATGGTGGGCGCCGTTGCCATCGGGGCCGTCATCTTCGGGTCGATCGACGTCTCTGTATCGCCCGGAAAGCTGGTCGCCGACCTGCGCAAATCGCAACTTCCCGCGAAAGAACGCCTGTCAGGATCGCGCCGAGCCCTGGACGGACTGGACTGGAGCCTCCCCAAATCCGAGCGGCTGCAGAATACGATTGATGCGGTCTCGACGCGCTACGTGATCCAGGAAATGCAGAAGGAGCGCCGGTTCAACCGGGATTACCTCCAGAGCAAGCCGTTTGCGCGCATCCTGATCCGCCTGGCGGCCGTTCGCCCCGATCCAAAAGTGACCATTCCGCCCTTCAACCCGCTCAAGCTGTTCGCCACACCGAGCAAAATTGGTCAGTCCAGCGGTGATGCCGGCGCTTCTGGTCCAGAAGGTGGTGAAGCCGTCATGCGGATCGTGGATCTGCTCGGCAGCAGCCTGCCGACAAATGACGGGCAGTTGCTCGGCGAGAGACAAGTTGCGGAACTCGTTGTGAAATCACTATCTAGCGAGGCCGGTGCGACCCCCATTCGCCCGTCATTTGCGCCTGAAGGCCTGGGTGAGGCGGTCCACGGCAATGCCGCACAGCGCGCTGCTCCGAATACCACCGCCCTGGTGAAGTCGAGCGTCGAAGCCGATGACGAAGCCGATGACATCGCTGGCGAGGTCAAGCATATCAAACTGGCGCGTGGGCAGACCCTGACCAATCTTCTTGTAAAGCTCGGCGCGCAGACCTGGCAGGCCCGTGAAATGGTCGACAGCGCGCGCGGAATCCTGCCAGAATCCGCAGCCAAGGCGGGTTACGACGTCGCCGTGACGCTCGTTCCGTCGCTGTCAGACCCGAAGGCGACGGAGCCGGCCAAGTTCTCGGTTTTCGGCCCCAACGGCGAGCACAAGGTTACCGTGGAACGGAACGAAGCTGGCGAATTCGTCGCGTCGGCGACCTTGAAACCGGACGCGAAGAGCCACCAGGCGCACAAGACGACGAAGAACAATACGTCGCTCAGCCGGTATGCCGCGGTCTACTACGGGGACCTGGCCCAGGGCGTGCCGCCGGACACGATCGAGTTGATCCTGAGGGTGCATGCCTACGAGGCCGATTTCCGGCGCAAAGCGCGCGGCAACGATACGCTGGAGCTGTTCTTCGACATCAAGGATGGCGAAAAAGGCGTCGATGGTGACCTCGGTGGCCTGCTGCTGACGTCCATCACGATTGGTGGCAACACGCACAGGTTCTATCGCTTCAAGTCACCGGACGGGAATGTCGACTATTACGACCCGAGCGGAAACAACTCGCGCCGCTTCCTCATCCGCAAGCCGGTCCGCAGCGAAAACGTGCGGTTGACGTCTGGTTTCGGCATGAGGTTCCATCCTCTCCTGAACCAGCGGCGCCTCCACTCAGGAATCGACTGGGCCGCCCGGCCCGGGACACCGGTTGTGGCTTCCGGCAACGGCACGATCGAGGAAGCCCGCTATCGGGGCTCATACGGCAACTACGTCCGCATTCGCCATGCCAACGGCTATCAGACGGCCTATGGACATATGCGCGGCATCGCGCAAGGCATCCATCCGGGTGACCGGGTCCGTCAGGGTGAAGTAATCGGTTATGTCGGATCGACCGGGCTTTCATCGGGACCGCACCTGCACTTCGAAGTGCTGGTCAATGGCCGGTTTGTCGATCCACTATCGATCCATGTGCCGCGCGAAAAGCACCTCACCGGCCGCCAACTGGCTGCGTTCCAGCGCGAGCGGGTGCGGATCGACGCCCTGATGCGCCGGCCCCCAGTGAGCGTCCGCTCCATCGCCCTGCAGAACTGACAGGCGTTGCGTCGAGGCCGCTTCCAGAGCGTGTTTGCGCTCACGCGCCGTACGCGCCTTGCGGCCCTGGCGCTCCGCGGGGGCGGCGCACACGCCGGGCCGCGGTTGCGGCCTGAGCCTCTTCCGCTCAGCGCGGAAGTGGCTGGGAGATGTGCTGTTCGCTATCACGGGGGCCCTCACGCGCCGTACGGGCCTGAGGGCTTGGTCCTGTGCGGTGACGGCCTGAGTGTTTCCGCCCAAAATCGGAAGCGCCATAACGGCCTTTTCAATCGAGAGCCTGGAGGATCGCGCGGCCGAGGCCGAATCCGCTTTCGAAGGCATGCTCGGCCAATCTGCCTCTGCACCAGTCTCCCGCGACACCGACCAGATGCTCACTGGAGAAAAGGTAGGTTTCGCCGAGCGCTTCATCCAGCACGCCATGCCGCCACAAATACGCCGAGAGCTGCGTTGGCCGGACCGGCGGCAGATTCAAGACGTTAGAGACCTCGTTCCACAGCTCGCTCGCGATCACATCGGGCTCGACATCGTGGGTCTCGCGGCTCCACTCGGGCGCGGCGTGGATGACGATGTGATCACCTCGCGCCGGCCTGCCGGGCTTGGCGTTGTTGCGCACCACCCAGCGGATGACATCCGACATGTCCGAAAACACATCCTGGACCGGCAGGATACGCTCCTCGAAGCGGGCCATGACCGCCCAGCATGGTGAAAACCGCACGACTTCCAGTGGTTTGGCCAGTTCGTCGAGTTGCCCCAGCAGCAACAGCGCATCGGAAGGTGGTGTTGCAATAGCAACAGCGTTAAACGGCCCGGCGCTGGTTTCATCCTCGAACCACAGGTGCCAGCCTTTTTCGGTCCGCCGGATCGTGTGGACGGCCCGGTCGGTGTGGAGCCTGACGCCTTCTGCCAAAGGCCGGACGATCGAACTCATGCCTGGTGTGCCGACGAACCACTCGGTCAATTGGCTCGCCTGTTCTCCTGCCGCATTCTTGGGATGCCAAGGTGCAGCGTAGGCCGAGGCGGTCAACTCCGAAACGAATGCCTTGAACCTGTCGGAACGGGCGGTGATGTACTGGGCGCCATGATCGAACGGCACGAGCCCGAGACGGGTTGTCGCCATCCTGCCGCCAATAATCCGATCTTTCTCGAAGATCTCGACAAAGCAGCCGGCACGCCGAAGCACGCGGGCGCAGCTGAGCCCCGCTACTCCGGATCCAATGACAGCAACTTTCTTCGTCACGCCCAGATCGCCCCTCGATAGTACCGCACGGTCGAAACCTTGATGGAACTAACTGTCAGCCCGACATCCTGACCCTAAAAAAACTGGCACAATGAGAGCCGCCGGACATGCCAGGCGGCGAATCAAATTTTTTCCACACTGACAGAATTACCCTTGATAGAAATTAACAAAATGATTGGACACGCAATTTTTCGACCCTGGATGACCTCCATCAATCGACATAAAGCATGCGGATCACCTGCCTGACCTAATCCTCGACCATTGAGGCAGACGTTACCATGCGTTGCATCAACATCTAACATGTCATGCGCCTCGGCTGCGACCGAGTGTCGTTGTGCTGACGAATACCCGGCCCTGGAAGCTGCCTGTCGATGGGCGGCGATCATGTTCCGGATTGGAGCGACCACGGCTGCGACCTGCCGAAGCAACACGGGCAATGGTTCCAGCGGATTTCGCCACATGACCGGGGACTTATGCGATTGGACTAACGGAACCGGTGCCTTGTTCCGGCGCCATCAGCCGCCAAACAGACAATCGCCGCAACGCCGGGTTGCCGTTGGGCCTGCCCGATGGCCCGGCTTTCGGAATTGAGTGTCTACCGACGGGTTGGCGTCAGCCCACAAGCTGTGTAATCCTGTCTTGTAACCTTTCTAAACGTGTTCCCATAGAACCAACGCAAGAGGCAATTTCGCATGCGATATGAGTCACCGGATACTCTCGAGGCAGCCGCAAAGCTTCTGGCGGCGGAGAGTGGAGATGCGCGCGTCCTGGCGGGCGGTACCGACCTGCTCGTGCAGATCCGTTCCGACATTCTGTCTCCGGCATTGGTCGTGGACATCAAGCGCGCCAAAGAGACCCGTACCATCACGCAGGAGGCCGGCGGTTTCCGCATCGGTGCCGCCGTTTCAGGCGCCGAACTCGGAGAGAACGAGGCCTTGTGCAAGGCATGGCCGGGTGTCGTCGAAGGTGCGAACCTGATCGGTTCGACGCAGGTGCAGGGCCGGGCATCCCTCGGTGGCAATCTGTGCAACGGCTCACCCGCCGCTGACAGCGTGCCGGGCATGATCGCCGCCGGCGCCATCGCCACGGTGGTCGGCCCCAACGGCCGTCGCGACGTCAAGGTCGAAGACATCATGATCGGCCCGCGCAAGCTGTCGCTGCAGAAGGGCGAAATCATCGCCTCCTTCCTGCTTCCGAAGCGTGTGGCACACACGGCCGATGCCTAACTCCGCTTCATCCCGCGGACCGAGATGGACATCGCGGTGGTGGGCTGCGGCGTGAACCTCACTCTCGATGCGTCCGGCACCTGCACGGCGGCGCGCGTCGGTCTTGGTGCGGTGGCGGCTCGCCCCCTTCTTGTCGAGGATGCGGCCAAGGCGCTGATCGGCACGAAGGTCGATGACGCGGCACTCGAGAAAATGGCGGCGGCCTGCCGGGCAGCCTGCAAACCGATCGACGACAAGCGCGGCACGGTGGAGTTCCGGACCGATGTGGCAGGTGTGCTGGCCAAGAGAACGGCTACCATCGCCCTTCAGCGCGCAAGGAAGGCCTGACGATGAAACATCACGTAACGACAACTGTGAATGGCGACGAGGTCGAGTACCTCTGCGACACGGAACAGACCCTGCTCGACTGCCTCAGGGACGAGCTTGGACTGACAGGCGCGAAAGAAGGCTGTGGCTCGGGTGACTGCGGCGCGTGCAGTGTCACCCTGGACGGGCGGCTGGTCTGCTCGTGCCTGGTGCTGGGCGTCGAGGCCAACGGCAAGAAGGTCGCGACCATCGAGGGCATGGCGGACGGCGACAAGCTGCATCCGCTGCAGAAGAAGTTCCTCGAACATGCCGCGCTACAGTGCGGCATCTGCACGCCTGGCGTGCTGATCGCGGCCAAGGCGCTGCTCGAACAGAATCCCAACCCGACCGAGACGGAGGTACGCTTCTGGCTGGCCGGCAACCTGTGCCGCTGCACGGGCTATGACAAGATCATCAGAGCAGTGATGGACACGGCCGCGGAGATGCGAGGAGCCTAGTCACATGCAAGAGCGAGTGAAAAGCCATAACTTCGACGTTGTCGGGACGCGCCCTGTGCGCCCCGACGGTGCCGACAAGGTTACGGGCAGGGCAAAATACGGCGCAGACCATTCGATCGCCGGGCAACTGGTCGGCAAGGTCTTGCGCTCGCCACATGCGCACGCGCGGATCAAGTCCATCGACGTCTCGGCCGCCCTGGCATTGCCGGGCGTCAAGTCGGTTGTCACGCGGGACGATTTTGCCGACCAGCCGTCGGAATTCGTCCCGGCCGGTGAAGGCCTGGTGAACTACCGCGACGTCCTGCACTGCGTGATGGCCCGCGAGAAGGCGTTGTTCGAAGGACATCCGGTGGCGGCCGTGGCGGCCACCTCGGAGACCATCGCCCGCAAGGCCCTCAAGCTGATCAAGGTCGATTACGAGGTGCTTCCGCACGTCATCGACGTGATCGAGGCCATGAAGCCCGATGCACCGCTAGTGCAGGAAGACATGATCACGGCAGGCGTCACACCGCCTCCGACGAAGCCATCCAACATCGCCAAGCGCATCGAGTTCGCACTCGGCGACGTGGAGAAGGGCTTCAAGGACGCCGACATCATCGTCGAGCGGGAGTTCACCACGAAGCCCGTGCACCAAGGCTACATCGAGCCCCATGCGTGTGTGGGCAGCGTCTCCGAAGACGGTACGGCGGAGCTGTGGACGACGACCCAGGGACACTGGGTGGCGCGCGCCCACTGCGCACGCCTTCTCGGCTGGGACATCAGCAAGCTGCGCGTGACATCGTCCGAGATCGGCGGTGGTTTTGGCGGCAAGACGGTCGTCTACCTGGAGCCGCTGGCACTGGCGCTGTCGGCCAAGGCCAAGCGTCCGGTCAAGATGGTGATGACCCGCGAGGAAGTGTTCAAGGCCTCAGGTCCAACATCCGGCGCGAACGTCTGGGTCAAGATGGGCGTGAAGAAGGATGGCACCCTCACGGCTGGTGAGGCCGTCCTGAAGTATCAGGCAGGCGCCTTCCAGGGCAGCCCCGTGCAGCCCGGCGCAATGTGCGCATTCGCGCCCTACGACCTGGCGAACGTGAAGCTGGTTGGCTTCGACGTCCTGTCCAACCGGCCCAAGGTTGCGGCCTACCGGGCACCAGGCGGACCGATCTCGGAGTACGCCGTCGAGAGCGTCGTCGACGAGATCGCGGACAAGCTCGGCATGTGCCCCATCGCGTTGCGCCTCAAGAACGCCGCCAAGGAAGGCACCAAGGCCGCCTACGGCCCGAAATTCGGACCGATCGGCATGGTGGAATGCCTTGAGGCAGCCAAGGACAGCGACCACTGGAAGGCCCCGCTGGGCAAGAACCAGGGCCGCGGCATCGCCGCAGGTTTCTGGTTCAACATTGGCGGCGAAACTACCGTCAACATGCAGCTCAACGAGGACGGCACGGTGACGTTGATGGCCGGTACGCCGGACATTGGCGGCCTCAGGGCATCGCTGGCCATGATGGCATCCGAGGAACTGCGGATCCCCTACGAGAAGATCCGTCCGATCATCGGCGACACGGCGACGCTGGGCTACAACTTCGTGACCGGTGGCAGCCGCTCGACGTTCTCTTCGGGTCTCGCGACCGTCGAAGCGGCCCGCTCGATCATCAAGCAGGCCTGCGGACGCGCGGCGAAACTGTGGGAAATCCCGGAAGAAGCCGTGATGTGGGAGAATGGAGAGATCAAGCCTGCTGGCGATAATGCCGGCAAGTTCGATTCCATGACCCTTGCAGACGTTGCCAAAGTGGCGGGCAAGACCGGCGGTGCGCTGGTGGGTGTCGGCGCCATCACGGCACAGGGTGCGGCCCCGAGTTTCGGCGTCCATATCGCCGACACCGAAGTCGATCCCGAAACCGGCCATGTGACGGTGACGCGCTACACGGTGATCCAGGATGCGGGCATTGCCATCCATCCGGATTACGTGGAAGGGCAGTTCCAGGGCGGCGCCGCCCAGGGCATCGGCTGGGCACTCAACGAGGAGTACATCTACAACGACAAGGGTCTCCTCGAGAATGCCGGGTTCCTCGACTATCGCATCCCGGTGGCATCGGACCTGCCAATGATCGACACGATCATCGTGGAAGTGCCGAACCCGCGTCACCCCTACGGCGTGCGTGGCATCGGCGAGACGGCGATCGTGCCACCGATGGCAGCGCTCAACGCCGCCGTCGGCAAGGCGACAGGGGTCCGCATGTTCGACCTGCCGCTCTCCCCGCCGAAGATCCTGAAGGCGGTGAAAAACGCCAAGGGCGCCTGAAGCGGGACAAGCGCCAAGGCTTGAGAAGAACAAGGGCCGCCCCGGAAAACCGGGCGGCCTTTTTCATGGACACCATCCAGCACTCCGGGACCCACTCGGCTCCTGCACCCATCGCACTTCCAGGCACGCCTGCAGGCGACGCCCGCGACCTCGGGCCGTTTCCCATGGCCTTGAAATGCCATAGGGTGCGGACAACGACGGTTGTTGAACGGAGCGCGCACGCCATGATCCACGTTGTTCTGATGGGAAATCTCCGCCAATACACGGGCGGCGTGACGGAAGTGGACCTGGAAGCAGCGACCGTGCGCCAGCTCTACCGCAGGCTCGGCGAGCAGTTTCCCGAGCTGGAGGCCCATCTGGACAGTCTCGGCGTGGCTGTCGACGGCCAGATCCTCCAGGATGCGCTGTTCGAGCCGATCGGCGACGCATCAGAAGTCCATCTCATTCCGCAGATCGCCGGCGGCTGAGCCTGGATTGTCTGGATTGCTTGCGCTTTTGCGAGGTCGACGCACACGCCTGCACGCGCCCCGTGGGTCGCGCGACTGTGGCGCGACATGCCGCAAAACAGCCTTGAACACATCATGCTGCCGTCACGCTCGCCCTCGATCCTGATGACAACATTTTCTCCATCAGCTTGAGGCCGAGCCATATGCGCAGCTTTTTCAATCGCACTCACGGTGTCGTTCTGTTTGCGGCGGCCCTGGCATCGGGCTCCATTCCGGATGCGCACGCGAACGACGGCAAGTCGGTTGGCATCAAGGCCGAGCTGGCGCAGGGGGTGCTGACAACCGGCATCTCCAACAAGACCTATATCCGGATCTCGGTTACGCCCATGCGTCCCCAAACCAGCCGAAAATCCCCCGTGGATGTGGCCCTGGTCATCGACCGGTCGGGCTCGATGGCCTCGGAACGCCGGATCGAGAACGCCCGCGAGGCTGCCCGCATGGCGGTCGAACGCCTGGGAGCCGAGGATATCCTGGCGGTAGTAAGCTATGACAACAAGATCGCGATTGACGTTCCGGCGACCAAGATGACCGACCATTACGAGGTGAAACGCAAGATCGCCAAGCTGACGCCGCGCGGGTCCACCGCCATTCACGCAGCTCTTCTGGCGGGGGCCAAGGAAGTGCGGAAATTCAAGTCGCGGGAGCGCGTGAACCGGATCGTGCTGATCTCGGATGGTCTCGCCAACGTGGGGCCGCGCAACCCATCCGATTTCGTGGCGCTCGGCCACGAGCTTGCCAGCGAGGGCATGACCGTTTCGACGATCGGCCTTGGCACCGGCTACAACGAGGACCTGATGGCAGGGCTGGCGCGTGCTGCCGACGGTGGCCATGTGTTCGTCCAGGAAAGTGCCGATCTCGCGGACTTCCTGGCGAAGGAGTTCAACGACGCCCAGAACATCATCGGGCAGGAGGTCGAGATCATCATCCGCCTGAAGGACGGGTTCCGGCCGTTGCGCTCGCTTGGCAGGCAGGCCGACATTTCCAAAAGCAAGCGGGAGATCACCTACAAGGTCGGCACGCTCATGGGTGGCGTCGAGCAGGTGGTGCTGGCGGAGATCGACGCGGATGCGGCGTCTGCCGGGCTGAGCGAGGCGCAGGTCGCGGATATCACGGTGTCCTACACCGATGTGGCGACAGGCGAGCGCAAGACCGCGACAACGTCGGCCTCGGTCTCCTTCGACAGCGACCGGGCGCGGGCGGAGAAGAGCGTCAATGCGACCGTGATGAAAGACGTGGCGACGCTCGTTTCGCGGGCACAGAGGCAGGAGGCCATCACCCTGCGCGATGAAGGCAAGCTGAAGGAAGCCCAGAAAAAATTCAAAGAGAACGCTGCCTATGTCAGGTCGCAGCAGCGCTCACTGTCCGGTGGTGCCGACTACGCCCCATTGGCTGATGAACTCAAGGCCAACGAGCTTGCGGCATCCCCGGCCGCCCAATCCCAGGCAGGCTGGCAGAAGGCGCGCAAGATCCAGCGGGCGACCGACAGCAACAAGTTCGGGTCTTCCATGAAATACTGAAATTACCACGGGTGGGCACGCATGGGCGCCGG
>JBKDZY010000311.1:0-2059 GCA_047971765.1 Hyphomicrobiaceae bacterium
AAACAGCAACAACGGGTCGCGGGCAACACGAAGCCCCCTACGCTCATGGCGTGGCGTGCTGCTCACTCCGCCTTGGAGACGACGGGCACCGCGGAAATGAGGACGATCGCCTGCGCCTGCGGAAAGTCATCCGTGATGGTCAGGTCAATCTGTGCGGTGAAGCCTGCTGGCGTCAGGCGATCGAGCTGGCGCCTGGCGCCGCCGGTGAGCACGAGTGTCGGACGGCCCGATGGCAGGTTCACGACACCCATGTCGCGCCAGAACACTCCCTTCCTCAACCCCGTTCCCAGTGCCTTTGAGCAGGCCTCCTTGGCGGCAAACCGCTTGGCAAAGGAGGCCGCCCGGTTTTTCCTGCGGTTGGATTTGGCCTGCTCGACATCGGTGAAGATGCGTTGCACGAAGCGATCCCCGAAGCGGTCCAGCGTCTTTTCGATGCGCCTGATGTCGATGATGTCGTTGCCGATGCCAATGATCACGACGCTACTCCCCGGCCTTGCTGTTGCTGGTGTTCAGGCGGTGATCCCACGCGCCTGCGCCATGAGGGTTCGCATGTGCATCACCACAGGGCCCAACCCGGACACGATGGCCTCGCCGATGAGGAAGTGGCCGATATTCAATTCCATCATCTCAGGGAGCGCGGCGATCGGCGCGACCGTATCAAAGGTCAGGCCGTGTCCGGCGTGAACCTCAAGGCCCAGGCCGTGAGCGATGGTGGCCGCCTGGGCAATCCGTTCCAGTTCACGCGCCGTTGCCGCCTTGTCGCCCTCGAGAAACCGCTCGCAATAGGTTCCCGTATGGAGTTCGACCACCTGGGCGCCAATCCGGTGCGATGCCTCGATGGCCACTGCGTCAGGCTCGATGAAAAGCGATACGCGGATGCCCGCATCCTTCAGATCGGACACGAAGGGCACCAGCCCGGCTTCACTGCCGACGACATCGAGGCCGCCTTCCGTTGTCCTCTCCTCGCGCTTCTCCGGAACAAGACAGGCGGCATGCGGCCTGGTGCGAAGCGCGATGGCCCGCATTTCATCGGTCGCTGCCATTTCGAAGTTCAGCGGTTTTCCGATCTCCGCTTTCAGGCGCTCGATGTCGCGATCGCGGATATGGCGGCGATCCTCGCGGAGATGGGCGGTTATGCCGTCCGCGCCTGCCTCGATCGCGATCAGTGCGGCCCGCACCGGATCCGGATACGGTCCGCCTCGCGCATTCCGGACTGTCGCGACGTGGTCCACATTCACACCAAGACGCAAAGGTCGGCTCATTCTCGGAGGCCCTCATCGTTCAATCGTGACCATTTGGCCGCCGCCGGCGATGAGACTGACACCGGGCCTGCGTGCCTACGATCGGTCAGCAAGCTTTTGCATAGCTGGGACGCTTGTTCAACGCCTTGCGGCGGCCGCTCAAACCAACGCCGGTTCAACAGGCATCGCTCCGGCCGGTTTGCGCTCGCGCACCGTAGCGGGCCAAAGGCCGGGGCATTGGAACAGGGAGGTCAAACAGGTCTTCGTGTTTTGTCGATCATCCGCGCCGTGCCATGGCCTGATGGCGGCGGATGCGCTGCATGGCGAACACGGTGAGGAGATAGGTCAGACCACCGGCCAGCAGGCCCAGCGGAATGGCTCCAAGCGCCAGCGGTTGCAGGATGCGCGTAAACACCACCGACGTCGTCGTCATCCCGCCCGAAAGCGTGCTGGCAGCCGCACCTGGGCCGACAAACGCATTCCACAGGTCGTCGAACGACACATTCCGGTCAACCCCAAGGACGAAGGCGCCGAGCTCGTAGGAGGCGACCCACATGAACGGCCATGTCAGCGGGGAACCCGCAAATGTCCCGGCAACGGATGCGGCACAGCTTGCCCCGAGCACCAGCGCGATGGCGCAGGCGATCAACATCTGGATGCCAAGGATTGGCTGGAACGACACGAACACGCCGATGGACAATCCGAGCGCGATGGAATGCGGGGTTGCAGGCAGCCGCGACAAGCGCAGGCGCGCATAACGGTACGACCTTGGCCAGCTGCTGGTCGGCCCTAACGCTGCGCGCAGTCTCTGCTGGAGT
>JBKDZY010000312.1:0-2084 GCA_047971765.1 Hyphomicrobiaceae bacterium
AGCCGTCCTCGTCGATCCGGTACTTGTCGCCGGTATAGGTCCACTCGCCCTGGAATGTGCGCTGGGATTTCTCCCGTTGCAGCCAATACCCGTCGGCGGCCGACGGGCCACGGATCACCAGTTCCCCGATTTCGCCGGTTTCGACCGGTGCGCCATCCTCGTCGAGGACGCGGGCATCGTAGCCTGGAACGGGCGTGCCGGATGAGCCGTAGCGGACCTTGCCCGGGCGGTTCGAGACGAAGATGTGCAGCATTTCCGTGGAGCCGATGCCGTCGATGATTTCCGATCCGACGACGCCCTGCCAGCGATTGCCGATGTCTTCGGGCAAGGCTTCTCCGGCTGATGTCGAGATGCGCAAGCGGTTCGATCCGGCGCCCGGCCCGAGATCCGGCGAGGCGAGCATGGCGGCAAAAAGTGTCGGCACGCCGCAAAAGATGGTCGGGTTGTGGGCGCGCATGATGGCGGCAATCGCATCCGGGGCAGGACGGCCCGGATGCAGGATGGCCGTTGCGCCAACCGACATCGGAAACGACATGGCGTTGCCGAGACCGTAGGCGAAAAAGAGCTTGGCGGCGGAAAAGACCACGTCAGTCTCGTTGAAGTCGAGCACATCCTGGGCGAACAGCCTGGCGGTTGCCATGGGGCTTGCGTGGAGGTGGCGTGTGCCTTTCGGTGCGCCAGTGGAGCCGGATGAGTAGAGCCAGAAGGCAACCTCGTCGGCGTGCGTTGGCGCGGGCTCCGCGTGCAGGTCACTGTCGGCGAGAAGCTGAGAGAAGTCGTGCGTGCCGGTGTGGACTGCGCCATCCGTTGCAATCACATGCAAGGCGCGGTGGTGGGCAATCTTTTCCAGAACAGGACGGGCACGCTCCAGCAGGTCTGCCGAAATGACGACAGCGACGGAGCGGCTGTCCTCGATCATGTACTCCCAGGTTTCCGCTGGCAGCAGCGTGTTGATGGGGATTGGAACGATGCCGGCCTTGATGGCGCCCCAGAAAGCAACGGGCATGTCGACGGTGTCCAGCATGATGAGGGAGATGCGCTGTTCGCGCGTGATGCCGAGTTTCGACAGCGCATTTGCAAACCGGTTGCAGGCTTCTGAAAGCTGGCTGTAGGTGAGCGTGCGTTCCGGATCCACGAATGCGACCTTGCTGCCGCGTCCCTCGTGGACATTGCGATCGACCATGTCGGTTGCGGCATTGTAGGGCCCGTCCGGCCGCTGCCAGTCTTTCATGAGATCCGGATTGGACATTCCCTTTCCTCCCATTTGACCGATGCGACCTTGGGTGTCGTTCTTATCGGCTTTCAGACGCCAAGATACCTGTGAAGGAGATCCTGATTGCTGGTCAATTGCCCGGATGGTCCGGCATAGACAAGCTCACCCTTCACCAGGACTATAATCCGGTCGGCGACGGCGGCCACCTCAGAGATGGTCTTGTCGACGATCAGTGAGGCAATTCCGGTCTGGCGGACAAGGTCAATGGTGCGCCAGATCTCGTTGCGAATGAGCGGCGCCAGGCCTTCGGTGGCTTCATCCAGGATCAGCACACGCGGGTTGGTGACAAGGGCGCGGGCAATCGCCAGCATCTGCTGCTCGCCGCCCGAGAGCTGATGGCCGCTGGTGGTATAGCGCTGGGCCAGTCGCGGAAAGGTTTCGAGGGTGCGCTCCGGTGTCCAGGCGGACGAGCCGTCATGGCCCGGGCGGGCCGCGATCTCCAGGTTCTCGCGAACGCTCAGTGACCCGAAAATGCCCCGGCCCTCCGGCACATAGGCAATGCCGCGTTGTGCGATGCGATGGGTCGGTTCATGCGTCACATCGCAGTCGTCGATGCGCACGGTGCCGGAGCGTGGGCGAACGAGGCCCATGATGGTGCGGATCAGGGTGGTCTTGCCCATGCCATTGCGTCCCATCAGGCCAACGGTCTCGCCTGCCGTCAGTTGCATCGAGACACCGCGCAGGATGTGGCTCTCATCGTAGAAGGTATCGAGATCTGTTGTGGCGATGATGGGCCGGCTCATGATGGTTCCAGGTCATTTCCATGGGGTTCGGCCATTCTAGCGGCTGGATGGCTGGAGCGGCTAGTGGC
>JBKDZY010000313.1:0-4274 GCA_047971765.1 Hyphomicrobiaceae bacterium
GCATCTCCGCGATACAGAAGACGCCCGGCGCGACGTCCTTGGCAAGCGTGTAGTCCACACATCCGCGCCGCGACAACAACCCACCATCTTCCTTCGGGCAGAAATAGTTCTGGAGCTCCGCAAGCGGCGCCACCGGACCATGCATCCCAGGCACGTCCGGCACCAGCCCCGTGGCATTGGCAATCGCAACCATCTCGACCATGGTCTTCGTGCCGTCCACGAACTCCACCAGCATCCGCGGGTTCATGTTCCGGTTCAACGCTTCTGCCCGATAATCGTCCGGGGTGGCATCCACATTGAAGGCGTTGTTCTTGCCTTTTCCCGCCGCGATCACGGGATAGCCGAGCGAACGCACGAAACGGATCAGCTCCATCGTCGATGACGGTTCATCACCCGCGCCAATCGTATAGACGACACCAGCGCGCCGGGCAGCAGCAGCCAGATAGGCACCAACCGTGACGTCTGCCTCGACGTTCATCATCACGATGTGCTTGCCCGCGTTGATGGCCGTCAAGGCCACACCGGCGCCCGCATTGGGATTGCCGGTTGCGTCGATGACGACATCGACCGCATCCGAGCGGCAGACCAGATCCGGCTGATTGACCGCGGCGAGCTTGCCCGCGGCAATCGCAAGACGGACCTCCTGTGCCGATGAGGCAAGCCGCACGGGCCGACAGCGAGGCCCGGCGATGGGTGCAGCGGCTTCGATCCGTTCCGGTTTGGAATCGCAGGCGGCAACGATCTCGATACCCGGCATCAGCGCGATCTGCACCAGCAGGTCCGTGCCCATTTGCCCGGCGCCGATCACGCCGACCCGCACCGGCTTGCCCTGGCGCTCTGCCTCCTCGAGGGCTTCGGCGAGCGGCAGGCGCCGTCCAGCTCCTGAGCCGTCGATCGCCCCGTCAGCCGCCATGGTGCCTCCCGCTCAAAACCACTGATGTCATGTCCCGACGAAGCACGCGAGCGCGCCACTCGTCAACCCGGGCTGCAAAGGAAAGTTCACTGCCCCTCCCGGTCCTGCCCAGCCTCAGAAGGCTTCGATCCGTGCCAACGCCTCTTTCAGTTGTCGGCCCCGGGCCTCCCAGTCGGCCTGTCGCTCGCGCAATTCCTCGACCACGTCCTCCGGCGCTCGCGACATGAATTTGGGATTACCGAGGCGGTCGGTCACTTTCTTGATCTCGACACCGACCTTGGCAACCTCTTTCTCGATACGCACCTTCTCGGCCTTCATGTCGATGATGTCGGCCAGTGGCAACGCCACCGTGTTCCCATCCACGACGATCTGGGCTGAACCTGCAGGCGCGGCAGCGGCAAACGACATCGCCTCGATCCGCGCAAGCCTCGAAACCGTCTCGAAGTGCCGGTTCGCACGGGCCTGCAGCGCGTCGCTGGCGTCAATGACAACGAGTGGAATCTTGGCCCCCGCCGGCACATTCATTTCAGAACGCACCGAACGCACTGCCGACACCAGCCGCACAACCCATCCGATCTCCGCATCGGCCTCCGCATCGGCGAGCCCCGACATCTCGGGCCATCGGGCCAGAACCAGCATGCTCTTGCGCGACTCGCCATATTCACCGGTTTTGGCCCACAGTTCCTCTGTCACGAACGGCATGAAGGGATGCAGCAGAGGAAGGATCTGGTCCATCGTCCACGCAGCCATGGCCCGCGTCTCTGCCTTCATCGCCTCGTCGGCCCCGTTGAGGATTGGTTTGATCAGCTCCAGATACCAGTCGCAGTATGTGCCCCAGACAAACTCGTAGATGGCGGCCGCGGCCTCATTGAACTTGAAGGCCTGGATCGCCTCGGTCACGCCGCGCGTGGCACGTTCGGTCTCGCCACCGATCCATCTGTTGACTGCATGACGCGCCGTCTTCGGATCGAAACCGGGCACCCGGCGGCACTCGTTCATCTCCGTGAAGCGCGCCGCGTTCCACAGCTTGGTCGCGAAATTGCGATTCCCTTCCACCCGGGAACTAACGCGCTTGACGTCACGTCCCTGCGTCGTGAGCGCTGCCAGCGTGAAGCGGAGCGCATCCGTCCCGTAGGCCTTGATGCCCTGCGGATAGGCCTGCCGCGTCAGCCGTTCAATCCGCTTCCCATCCTCCGGGCTCAGACCCGATAGACGTTTGGCAATCAGGTCATCCAGACCAATACCATCAATGATGTCCAAGGGATCCATCACATTGCCCTTGGTCTTCGACATCTTCTGGCCCTGCTCGTCACGAACGAGACCGTGGATATAGACGTCGTGGAACGGCACATCCTGCATGAACTGCAGGCCACTCATCATCATCCGGGCAACCCAGAAGAAGATGATGTCGAAGCCGGTCACCAACGTGCTGGTTGGATAATAGCGTTTGAGTTCAGGTGTTTTGTCCGGCCAGCCGAGCGTGGAGAATGGCCATAACCCCGACGAAAACCAGGTGTCGAGCACATCCTCGTCACGGACCAGCGCAACCCGGCTGCCGTAGTGCCGCTCGGCCGCGCCAAGCGCCAGGTTCTCGGTCTCGGCGACAAAAACCTCGCCATCCGGGCCGTACCAGGCAGGAATCTGGTGCCCCCACCACAGTTGCCGCGAAATGCACCACGGCTGGATATCCTCCATCCAGCGGTAGTAGTCGGCAGTATATTTCTCCGGAATGAAGCGCGTCTCGCCCTTGCGCACCGCCTCCAGTGCGGGTTTTGCAAGCGTTGCCGCGTCCACGTACCACTGATCCGTCAACCACGGCTCGACAATGGCATCGCCACGTTGCGCATGGGGGACGGCGTGCGTCGTGACCTCGATGCGCTCCAGATACTCCTCCGCTGCCAGATCGGCAACGACCTGCTGGCGCGCGGCGAACCGGTCGAGCCCGCGATAGGCCTCCGGCACCTCGTCATTGAGCCTGGCATTGGCATCCAGGATGTTGATGACCTCGAGCCCTGTCCGCTTGCCCACATCCCAGTCGTTGAAGTCATGGGCGGGCGTGATCTTCACCGCGCCAGTGCCCTTTTCCGGGTCGGCATAGGTATCGCCAACGACCGGAATCTCCCGGCCAACCAGCGGCAGGACGACCGTCCGGCCAATCAGGTGCTTGAGCCGCGGATTATCCGGATGGATGGCAACCCCGGTATCGCCGAGCATCGTCTCGGGCCGGGTCGTCCCCACCACCAGATAGGTCTCCGGATCACGCGCATCATACGCCGTGCCCGCCAACGGATAGCGGATGTAGTACATGTGCCCGGACGGATCGCGATCGAGCACCTTGTTCAGCGCACTCGCGTCGAACACGACCTCGTTGCCGTCCTTGTCGACCTGGCCGCGTGTCCACCTGAACGATCCGGTATGTTCCCGCTGATCGACCTCCAGGTCCGACACTGCAGACTGGAACACCGGGTCCCAGTTGACCAGGCGCTTGTCCTTGTAGATGAGCCCGGCCCTGTAGAGGTCGACAAACACCTTGATGACAGCCTTGGACAATCCCTCGTCCATCGTGAAGCGTTCCCGCCCCCAGTCGCAGGACGCCCCCAGCCGCTTCAGCTGGTTGATGATCGTGCCGCCCGACTGGGCTTTCCATTCCCAGACCTTGTCCACAAAGCCGTCACGGCCAAGGGATTTGTAGTCGATCTGCTTCTCGGCCAACTGCCGCGACACGACGAGCTGCGTGGCGATACCTGCATGGTCCGTCCCTGGCTGCCAAAGCACATCCTTGCCACGCATACGCTCGAACCGGCACAGCACGTCCTGCAACGTGTTGTTCAGTGCATGGCCCATGTGCAGCGAGCCGGTCACATTCGGGGGAGGTATGACTATGCAATAGGTCTCGGCATCCCGCCTGTCCGGGCGACCGGCCTTGAATGCCTCGGCATTGTCCCAGGCCTCGTTGATACGTGGCTCAATTTCGGAGGGCTGATAGGTCTTTTCGAGCATGTCGGCGGCTCTGGATCACATGAAAAGAAAAGCGGCCCGCCGGTGGTACGCGCGAGCCGCCTGGACGTCAACCTGGGTGGCGGCAACCTGATGCACCAGGCCGCCGGCAGCAGGGTTAATGCTTGGCCTGATCTGATTTGGCTTTGACCGATTGGGCCAGCTCGATCCTCAGCGCCTTTTCGACCATGCGGGGCATGTTGTCATCGAGCCATTGGCGGATCATGGGGCGCAGGAGATCCACGACCGTATCCTCCAGCGTCCGCACACTGGTTGACTGCGCCAAGGTCGGCACCGCCACGTCTGGAATGCTGACCCGGGGCATCTTCGGCCTGTCATTCAGCACCGTGGGCTTCGCAATCTG
>JBKDZY010000314.1:0-3233 GCA_047971765.1 Hyphomicrobiaceae bacterium
TTCCGCTTCCCCTACCTGAGTGACCCGGCCTACGCCATCAAGTACCTGAGGAAGCGCGACACGGCGATGTTCTCGATCGACGTAGATTCCAACGACTATCGCACGCGCAGCGCCACGGTCGTCATTCGCAACATCGAGAAGCAGCTCAAGCAGAAGGGCCGGGGTATTATCCTGTTCCATGATATCCAGGCCTCGACCGCCAAGGCGCTTTCGAGGCTGCTGAGCGATCTCAAGGCGCAGGGCTATCGCGTGGTTCACATCGTGCCCAAGAGTGGGCAGACGACACTGGCCTCGTTTGACCAGCGCGTCGCATCGCGTCATCTGGGAAGCCTGAGCGTCAAGGGGCTGGATGTCTCCAGGCGTTCGGTCGTCAGGCCTGCCTGGGAGCCACGCGGGAACGATGCCTACCGCCAGGCCAAGCCCGTGCAACCTCAGTCCACGGCGAGTGCGCAGCGCAGTCCGCCGGTCGCCGCGCAACCCGCGCAGGCTCCCAAGCCCGCTTCGGTGACGCCCCGTGATGATTGGCGCGTGACGGTGTTCAGCGGCAACTGAGCCGGTCGACCCGCGCTTGCCACTCGGCCGCGGGGTTTGGTTTCTCGCGCCAGCCCGCGGTCGCCCATGGCGATGCATGACGGAAATTAACCGTTTCTTTCCCATACTCGTCCCAAATGCCCTGCAACAGCGGACGGCGCAGTTGGAGCGAGTAGGGGATGCTTGGCGCACGTATGCTATTTCAGCTTTTCGTTCTGGCGGCAGGCTTCCTGGCGCTGGTCGTGGTCGTGACCACTGGCGGCCTGCCGGGCTTCGCACACGCTGCATTGCTGAAATTCAGCCAATTCACTGTCGGCGATACAGCGGGAGCGAGCGGTGGCGGCGCCATCGGTGCACCTGGACTACTGCTCGGCTTCATTGCGGGGTGGTGCGTGCGCTGGCTCTACAGCCTGCCATGGGGCTCCATTCCCCGCGCGATTGGCGCGTGGCTGCTAGGCTGGCGCCAGTCCGTTGTCATGCTGATCGTGGGGCTTGCTTGCGTCGCGATCCTCCTGCACTGACGGCAACCGGCTCCCCCTGGTCGGGCGACACGGACTGGCCGTCAGCGAAAGGCGCGGGAGCCCGCCCTACACTGGCCGGATAAGGACGTGCCGCTTGCGGCCAGCCGACAGCTTGATGACCCCATCCTTGACGTCAGCGAGCCTCAGCTTGGCTTTTTCGTCCTGCACCACGACGTCATTGATCCGCAGGGCCCCACCCTGGATCTGCCTTCGCGCCTCGCTGTTGGATTTGGCAAGCCCCGCCGTCACGAACGCGGCGAGAATGCCAAGCTCGTTGCGGACATCGGATTCCGGCACCTCGATGGTCGGCAGGTCTTCTGCAAGCCCGCCGTCCTCGAAGGTCTTGCGCGCGGTCTCGGCAGCCGCCTCGGCCTTGTCGCGGCCCCGCATCAGTGCCGTCGCCTCGGTGGCCAGGATCTTCTTGGCGTCGTTGAGTTCCGCACCCTGCAACGCCTCCAGCCGGCTGATTTCGGAGAGCGGCAGCTTGGTGTAGAGCCGCAGGAACCGTCCGACGTCGGCGTCCTCGGTGTTGCGCCAGAACTGCCAGTAGTCATAGGCCGAGAGCTGCTCTTCGTTGAGCCACACCGCACCGTCGGCGGTCTTGCCCATCTTCGCGCCCCCCGCAGTCGTCAACAGCGGGCAGGTCAGCGCGAACAGTTGGTGCGTCCCCATCCGGCGGCCAAGATCAACGCCCGTGACAATGTTGCCCCACTGGTCGGAGCCGCCCATCTGCAGGTTGCACCCGTACCGCCGCGCCAACTCGGTGAACTCGTAACTCTGCAGAAGCATGTAGTTGAATTCAATGAATGAAAGCTCCTGCTCGCGCTCCAGCCGCAGCTTGACCGAATCCATCGACATCATCCGGTTCACCGAGAAGTGCCGGCCGACATCACGCAGGAAGTCGATGTAGTTCAGCTTCGTGAGCCACTCCGCGTTGTCCACCATGATGGCGTCCTTGGCCCCGTCCCCGAACGAAACGAGTTTGGCGAACGCGCGCTGCATACCCTGCTTGTTGGCCTCGATCTCTTCGAGAGGCCGCATCTGTCGGGTCTCGTCCTTGCCGGACGGATCGCCGACCCGGGTCGTTCCGCCGCCCATCAGCACGATCGGCTTGTTGCCGGTCTCCTGCAGCCACATCAGCATCATGATCGAGATCAACGAGCCGACGTGCAGGCTGGGCGCCGTACAGTCATAACCGACATAGGCCACCAGTTCCCCTTTTGCCGCCTTCTGGTCGAGGCCATCGACATCGGAGCACTGGTGGACGAATCCGCGCTCGGTGAGAATGTTCAGGAAGTCTGACTTGTGTGCCGGCATGATGTAGGCTCTGAAGTTGGGGCACGGCTGCATGCGGCACCATCCGCCGCGCGCGCCACCCGTCGAAAGAAAAACGAAGTGGGGGATTTCCCCGGTCCGGACACGGCCGGCAGCCTGATCGTGACGCCGCTGCCCGTGCCCCATGAGTGACGCAAATTGCACGGGAGGTGCCCAGTGGGCAAGATCAAGCGTGCGCTTGGCCTGATGAGCGGCACCTCGCTGGACGGCATCGACCTGGCGCTGATCGAAACCGACGGTGGGGCGCATGTCCGCCGGTTGGCCGCGTCGAGCGTTGCCTACGACGAGCCGTTCCGCGACCGCCTGCGCGCCGCCATTGAAGCGGCAACCACCCTGGCCGACAGGGCGGAACGGCCGCCGCTGCTGGCCGATGTCGAGCGCGAACTGACCGAACGCCACGCCGCGGCGGCCTTGCGCTTCATGGGGGACCGGATGCTCCAGCCATCCGCCCTCGACGTAATTGGATTTCATGGCCAGACCGTTCTGCACCGGCAACTGACGAGTCCGGGGCCCGCCGGCAGCGACCTATCCACCCCCCGGGGCGAGCCGCATAGAATGACGGTACAACTGGGCGATGGCGCGCACCTGGCCCGGCTGACGGGCGTCGATGTCGTCTATGATTTGCGGGCAGCCGATTGTGCCGCCGGAGGCGAAGGTGCTCCCATGGTTCCGGTGTATCACCGGGCGCTCGCCGCGCGTGTGCCTGACCGTCCGGCAGCCTTTGTCAATATCGGCGGCGTGGCCAATATCACCTGGATCGGCGCGGACGGTCATCTCGTGGCCTTCGATACCGGCCCGGGCAACGCCCTCGTTGATGACTGGATGAAGCATCACGCTGGCCTGCCG
>JBKDZY010000315.1:0-7350 GCA_047971765.1 Hyphomicrobiaceae bacterium
CGCCACTGCTCGCCGTCGGGCTCTACGAGGCCAGCCCCACTCTCGCGGCAGGTGGACCCCCACCCCTCGGCGGCCTGGCCTTGTCCGGCATTCACGCCAGGGGCCAAGTGGCGTTCCTCGGTGTGGCGCTGCTGATCGCGGTCCTGGCGTGGCGTGAGCTGGCCTTGATCCTGTTGATGCTCTTCATGGACGGAAAGGGCCTGCCGCCGCCTGACGAGATGATCTCCACCCTGCTCTTCACGTGGCCGGGATTGGGCCTTCTGATTGTCGGCACTGGTGTTGGTGCCCTCATGGCGACGATCGTGTTCTCCGTGTCCGCGGTGTCGGTGCCGATGCTCCTTGTCGAGCGGGTCGATACCGTCACGGCCATGCGCGCCAGCGTCAACGCCGTGCGGGCCAATCCGGGAGCCATGGCGCTATGGGCGGTGATCATTGCCGTCCTGACAGCCGCCGGTTTTGTCACGCTGCTGGTTGGCCTGGCCGTTGCGTTTCCTCTGATCGGACATGCCACCTGGCACGCCTACGACGAGATCTACGGCAAGGCCATGTCGGAGTAGGCTGCGCGCACAAACCGCCATTCCGTCTCCAGCCAAGGCCGCGACGGCGACCCGGCCTATGGGCCGATACGGCGCGTGAGCGCAAACGACCCATACCAAATCCGGGTTCCTCGGAATTGATCTAATGACGGCCGCCTTCCAGGTAGGCGGCCCGGATCTCAGGTCGCGCAAGAAGATCGCGCCCTTCGCCGGTCATGGTGATCTCGCCGTTGACCATGACGTAGCCCCGGTGAGCGAGCCGCAGGGCATGGAAGGCGTTCTGCTCGACCAGGAACACGGTCATGCCGCTGTCCCGGTTGAGGGCTTCGATGGCCCCGAAGATCTGCTTCACGATGAGCGGTGCGAGGCCAAGCGACGGCTCGTCGAGCAGCAGCAGTTCTGGCCGGCTCATGAGCGCGCGAGCAATGGCGAGCATCTGCTGTTCGCCACCCGAAAGCGTGCCGCCGCGCTGCTCCAGACGCTCCCGCAATCGCGGAAAGAGCCGCGTCACGCGATCAAGGTCTTCCTCGAAGTATTTCCCGCCATCGAGTTCAGATCCCATCTGCAGGTTTTCATAGACCGTCATGCGCGGAAAGATCCGGCGTCCTTCGGGCGATTGCGCAATTCTAAGCCGCGCAATGTCGTGCGTCGCCAGTTGGGTGATGTCCCGCCCCTTGAAGGTGATGCGCCCTTCGCGTGCTCTCGGATTGCCGAAGATTGTCATCATCAGCGTTGATTTACCCGCACCATTGGCGCCGATCAGGGTCACGATCTCACCCTTGGCAACCTCCAGGTCGACCCCTTTCAGGGCCATGATGTTGCCGTAGAAGGTCTTGACACCTTGCACGCTGAGAAAGGGCGGGGTGTGGGGAGCCGTCCGGGTCATGGCCGCCCTCCCGCCAGGGCTTCAGCTTCGGCCACCTCGTCATCCTCCACGCCAAGATAGGCCGCAATCACCTTTGGATCGTTCCTGACGTCATCGGGCTTGCCATCTGCAATCTTGGTGCCGTACTCGAGCACCACGACACGATCGGAAATCTCCATGACGACCGACATGTCATGCTCAATGAGAAGGACCGACGTTGCATGATCCTTGCGGATCGTCCTGAGCAGCCCGTTGAGTTCCGCGGACTCGCGTGGATTGAGACCGGCAGCAGGCTCGTCCAGGCACAACAGCGCCGGTTCGGTGCACATGGCGCGCGCTATCTCCAGCCGCCGCTGGTCGCCGTAGGGCAGGTCGCCCGCCGCATCATCGGCCCGGTGCGTCAGGTTGATGAGATCCAGCCACCCCTTTGCCCGCTCGACAGCGGCGGCTTGCGCCTGCTGGTAGGCCTGTGAGCCGACGAGCCCCATCACCGTCCATCCCGAAGCGGCCATCAGCACGTTGTGCTGCGCGACCATCAGGTTCTCCAGCACCGTCATGCCGGAAAACAGCCGGATGTTCTGGAAGGTGCGTGCCACATGGGCTTTGGCGGCAATCTCGTAGTCGGGCATGCGCTCCAGCAGGAACACCCCCGCTTGTTCACGCATCACGCCGGGGCTCCAGCGATGGCCGCTCCGGGTCGTCGCCGCAATCACCTCCGGCGCCGGCTGGCCTTTGAGCAGGGCGATGCGTCCTACGGTGGGTTTGTAGAAGCCGGTAATGCAGTTGAAGACGGTGGTCTTGCCGGCACCGTTGGGGCCGATCAGCGCCGTGATCTCGCCCTCGCGCGCGGTGAAGGTGAGATCGTTGACGGCTGTCAGGCCGCCGAAGCGCATCGTCAGGTGTTCCACCGCGAGCAGGGGCATGGCGCTGGCCGTATCCGTCACCTGTCCTGCTGCCATCAGCCGTGGCCCTCCTTCACGAGGTCTCCGGATATCGATTTGCCTTTCGACAACGCAATGGACGGTGTGCGCGTTGAAATGAGGCCGCGCGGCTTCCAGATCATCATCAGCACCATGCCGAGCCCGAAAATGAGCATGCGGTACTGGGCCGGATCGAACGCCGGGCCGAATACGGACTTCAGGACGTCCAGTTCGCGCAGTGCCTCCGTGCCGCCGATCATGACAATGGCGGCAATCGCCACGCCCACCAGCGATCCCATGCCCCCCATCACCACGATGGCCAGGATGGTGGCCGATTCCAGGAACTCGAAGGATTTGGGATCCACGAAGCCCTGCCGCGCACCGAAGAAGGCGCCCGCAAACCCACCGAAGCCCGCCCCGATGGCGAAGGCGGTGAGCTTGGTATTGGTGGTGTTGATGCCAAGCGACCGGCAGGCGATTTCGTCCTCGCGCAGCGCTTCCCACGCCCGCCCGATGGGAAGTCGTCGCAGGCGATGGGTGACCCAGGCCGTGATCAGCGCCAGCACGAGAATGACGTAGTAGAGGAAAATCGAACGGTAGACGGTCGGTGTGCCGGAAAGGTCGAACACGTCGGTGAACGTGCGCTCGTCCGAAAGTGTCGTGAACGGGATGCCGAAGAACGTGATCCGCGGCGTCTGGATACCGGCGTAGCCATTCGAAAAATCGACCCAGTTGATCAGCACCAGCCTGATGATCTCGCCGAAAGCCAGCGTCACGATGGCCAGGTAGTCCCCCCGGAGGCGCAGCACCGGCACACCGAGAATGACGCCCCACAACGCGGCCAGCAGTCCCGCAACCGGCAGGCACACCCAGAACGCATAGGGGCCAAGCACGGGCAGGGTCTCGGGAATGACCTTGGTCGAGAGGATGGCATAGGCGTAGGCGCCCACGGCATAGAACGCGACGTAGCCAAGATCGAGCAGGCCGGCGAGCCCGACAACGATGTTGAGACCCCAGCCCAGCATCACGTAGATGAGGATCTGGACGCCATAGTTGTCGACCCACTTGATGGCGCCCGATGGACCAACGGTCGCCATCGTGATGATCGGGAACAGCGCGATCAATGCGAGGCCCGCGTAGGGCAGGGCCCTGAGCAGGCCGGTGGCGGGCCCGGTTGCCCTGTCAGGGCGCGCCGTCTGTCCGCGATTGTCCAGATAGGGCTTGGCCAGGCGCCACAGGAAGGTGAGCGCAAAGGCGAGGGTCACGAGCTTGGCGACCAGCGGCCATCGGGGTTCGATGGTCAGTTGGTTGTTGAAGTCCTGCGTGGTCCTGAGCGCGATGATCGGGATGCACAAGGCAAAGGTCAGGAAGCCCGCCCCGGCTGCCGCTTTCAGGGCTGACAGCAGGGTGCCGCCCGAACCTGCGTCGGCCGCAACCTCGTCCGCATGCGTTTGGACCGGGGCGTCTGCCATGGCGTCAGACCTTTTCCACTTCGGGCCGCCCGAGGATGCCGGATGGCAGGAAAATCAGGGTGACGGCGAGCAGCGAGAAGGCGGCCACATCCTTGTAGTCGCTGGAAACATAGGCGGCCCAGAGGGCTTCGATGAGCCCGATCATCAGCCCGCCGAGCACGGCGCCGGGAAGCGAGCCGATGCCACCCAGCACGGCCGCCGTGAACGCCTTGACGCCCGGCACGAAGCCGTCGGCGAAATTCACGCTGCCGTATTGCAGGACGTAGAGCAGTCCCGCGACAGCCGCCAATGCCGCCCCCATGATGAAGGTAATGGAGATGGTCCGATCGACGTTGATGCCCAGCAGCGCCGCCATGCGGCGGTCCTGCTCGCAGGCGCGTTGGGCACGGCCCAGCGAAGTGAACTTCACCAGATACCAGAACACCGCGAGCAGCCCCGCGGTAACGCCGACAATGATGATCTGCTTGTAGGAGACGATGATCCCGCCGGTTGGCCCGAGCGAGAAATAACCTTCCACCATCGGCGGCACTGACTTGTTGCGCGGGCCCTGCACGAGCTGCACGAAATTCATCAGGAAGATCGACATGCCGATCGCCGAGATCAGCGGCGCGAGGCGGAACGATCCCCTGAGCGGCCGGTAGGCAAGCCGCTCGATCACCCAGCTCCACAGGCCGGTAATGGTCATGCCAAGGACCAGCACGATGGCCATTGAAATGGCCAGCGTCGTGATGCCCAGGATCTGCGAGAGCACCAAGTAGAAGATCAGCGCCACGAAGGCGGAGAGCATGAACAGGTCCCCGTGTGCAAAGTTCACCATGCCGATGATCCCGAACACCATCGTGTAGCCGATCGCGATCAGCCCATAGATGGACCCCAACGTTACGCCGTTGATGATTTGCTGGACGAAATATTCCATTGCGAGATCTCTGCTGCTGATCTGCCTTTGCCAGCCCTGCAAAAACCCTGAGGTCTTCCCTGCGACTGACGCTCGACGTTGTCGGCCAGTGATGCCAACCAGGGGATCAATGTAGACGAGCAATATCGCGGTGAAACGCCGAACATCGTCCAAATCGGCAAAAATTTGGGCATGAGCTAAAGTTCGACACAAAAAACACCAGTCCCCGGAATGGAGGAGACTGGCTTATGAACCGTCCCGCGAGTGCCCTGGTTTCGAACTTCGCCAGCCTGAGAGGCGAAGCTTGTGGGTGAAATCGCGGACCGCAAAACAATGGAAACAGAAATTGATTCGCGCGGCACGGATCGGGAAACCCGCTGCGAGGGGACAGCCGAAGGACGGCGAATGTCTCGATCGCCACCACTTGGGCAGGTTTCGCCAGGTCACATGTGCCGGGGATCAACTGGTCATGAGCGCCAGCAGCCGACGCCAGCATCCCCGACAGGCAACACTGGCCGGAAAGCGGTCACAGCATGTTGTGCGTGCCGTCGCAGAACGGCTTGTCATCCGATTGTTTGCAGCCGCACAGGTTGAAGGTGCCGCTGGTTTCCGCCACGAACCGCAGCGGCTTGAACTCGGAGCCCTTGTGGGCGCCGTCGCAGAACGGCTGCTTGGCCGACTTGCCGCACGTGCACCAGAAATAGGGCTTACCTTCCTCGAGCTCGACCTGATAGGGGCTCTTCTGGGCGCATACAGGTTCGTCAGCCATCTCTATTCCTCCCGTGTCACGACGACATTCATCTCGGTGCTGACACAAGGAATTTTATCAATTCCTGCATCAGTTTCCAGCCCTGCGACAAGGTGGCCGAAGGTCACGCAGCGCCTGCCGCTTCCAGGGCCGCCAGCACCTCGCTGTTGTTGTCGGCGGATGCGAGGTCCTGCGTTGTCACCCGTCGCAGATCCCGCTTTTCACGGGCATCGTCGTAGCGCCGGCCGCGATGCAGGGTGCAGCGATTATCCCAGATCACCAGATCTCCCGCTTGCCATGAATGGGCGTAGGTGAAGGGCGCCCGTGTCGCATGATCGACCAGGTCGCTGAGCAGCAGCTTGCCATCCGGAACGGGCCAGGTCTCGATGTGGTCCGCGTGCGATCCGATGTAGAGCGACTTGCGCTTCGAGCCGGGATGGACCCTGACCACCGGGTGACGGACATCGGGCAGTGCGGCGCGTTCGGCCGGCGTGTAGTCGGTGTGGCCGAGCTTGCCTCGCGAACAGAAGATCGAGTGGACCGCCATCAGGCCTTCGAGCGTGTCCTTCATGCGTGGGTCCAGGGCATCGTAGGCGGCCCGCAGATCCGCAAACTCCGTCTCCCCGCCCCATGAGGGAACCAGATGGGCATGCAACATGGAGAGCGCACCCGCGACCGGCCGGAAGGAAGCGTCCGAATGCCAGAGCATGTTGCCCAGTGCATCGAGCCGGCGGTGGTCGGTCTTGTCGCGAAAGCCCCCCTTCTCCGTGAGATTGGAAACGTCCGCCAACTCGGCCCGCTTCAGGCGCTGCTGGACCCGATGGTTACGCGGCCGTGCAATCGATCCGAAGCGCTCGCCGAGCGCCACCAGTTGGTCATCGTCGAGTTTCTGGCCGTGAAAGACGAGCACGGCATGCGTGTTGATCGCGTTTTCCAGCACTTCGTGGGTCGCGTCGTCGAGGGGCTGCGAAAGGTCTACGCCGTCAACCTCGGCGACGAACACGGGGCTCAATTTGCGCACGGTGAGTGTCATGGCAGGCCTCCATCCCAGAAGCGGTATGCCTGGAGTTTAGGCACGCGTTGGCGCGGTCTGCAATCGCCTCCCTGGGAGTCTGCCGTTCGACGTACTGTCTCAGCCCTGCTCGGCCTCGAGCCCCTTCAGCCGGTCGAGTGCGCCCTGCAGGATCAGTGTCGCAGCCAGCTTGTCGATCACTTCCGCGCGCCGCCGACGCGTCGTGTCAGCCGCGATCAGCATGCGTTCGGCCTCCGCGGTCGAGAGCCTCTCATCCCACAGCAGCAGCGGCCATGGCGTGAGCTGGGCCAGGTTGCGGGCGAATGCCCGGGACGCCTGTGCCCGGGGGCCCTGGCTGCCATCGAGATTGAGCGGCAAGCCGATCACGAAGCCTCCGACGCCATGCTCCTCGGCAAGCGAAAGGAGGCGCGCCACATCAGCCTTGAATTTCGTCCTGCGGATGGTTTCGAGGGCGGAGCCGATCATGCGCCCGACATCGGAAAGTGCCAGGCCGAGCGTCTTGGTCCCCACATCCACACCGATGAGCCGCCGGCCCGGCTCCAGGGCCGCCCGGAAGGCATCAATGTCCATCACGCCGCCAGATGGCGTCTGGCTGGCGCAGGGCGCGGTGTTTCGTCCGTCGTCTTTGTGATCGCTCATTCGATCCTTATAGTGGCCCCCGGGTCATTCCTCTAGGTTCATCAATCAAATCCGGAGTTGCATCATGAAAATCACCTGGTTCGGCCATTCCTGTTTTCGCATCGAGACGGGCGGGAGCGTCATCCTCATCGACCCGTTCCTGACCGGAAATCCGAAATTCGAGGCCTCGGGCGTTGCCAAGGAGCAGGCAACCAAAGGCGTGACGCACGTCGCCCTGACCCATGGCCACGATGACCACATCG
>JBKDZY010000316.1:0-5427 GCA_047971765.1 Hyphomicrobiaceae bacterium
CAGATTAGGAATCTGATGCTCTATCCTGCTGAGCTACGGGACCGAGGGTGCACATGCGGCACCAACATTCGAGTTGCACCAAGGTTGGACTGGCGTCAAGGGGCAACGGCGCAATCAATGCCCTCTGTGGCTCACGAGGCAGGAGGATGACGCCAGAGCTCTGGCCATCAAGTGTTGCATCATCATCTATTCTGACGCGCCCGAATGCCGCCGATATCTGTCCAGCGACACACCACACCTGCTGACGGAAATAATGAGAACAGCGCTCAGCTTGCCAGGAAACGCTTCAGGAGCGCCACAACCTGTTCAGGCTGCTCCTGCTGGACCCAGTGCCCAGCCCCCTCGACAAGATGGGCGCCCCGCATGTCGGAGAACGCCTGCGTCTGCATACGCTCGAAGGCGCCCGGTGCCTGCTGCACGCCCCAGTCGCTTGCTCCCGCCACGAACAGCGACGGACAGTCGATGGCCCGCGAGGCATAAAGCGCAAGTTCTGCATTGAGATGCGCCTCGTAGCGTGCCCGGTACCAGTTGAGCCCGCCCTGGAACCCGGTACGCTGGTACTCGCCCGCATAGACGGAAAGGTCCGCCTCCGTCAGCCATGCACAACCGGCAATCGCGGCATCCGACGGCATATGCTTGCGGACCGTCTCGGCCATCGTCTCGTCACGGTCCATGATGTAGTAGGTCGGCATCCTGGACATCTCGCCGGCTGACCAGTCCTGCAGGCGAAAGGGCCTGTTGTCTTTCCAGTCCGCGCTCTTGTGGTGGAAGTAGGCCCTGAGGAACGCATGAACCCCTTCCGGGGCCTCCATCATGTCGGCGTTGGCCGGGCGCGTGGAATAATATCGCTGATAATGCTTGCGCGGACGCGCCAGCGCACCGAGCGCCACGTCGAGCGACCCACCACCCCGGCTGGGTTCCGCATCGGGCGATCTCGCACTGGCATCGGCGGCTGCAACGCCGAATGGTAGGCCTGGCGGTCCGGAAAACGGCGCGCTCATGATGGCGCATCGCTGGAAGACGTCGGGCCTGGTCAGCCCACACCAGGAAGCGACTGCCGCACCGAAATCATGTCCAACAACGGCGTCCGCTGTCCGGATACCGAGCGCAAACAGCAAGGCCACCGCATCCTTGGCAAGGTTCAGCATCGCGAACGGTCGCAGGTCCTGATCATAGCCATCCAGCCATCCGGTGGTTCGTCCATAGCCCCGCTGATCGGGCGCAATGACGTGATAGCCTTGCGCCGCCAGCGGAACCATGATCCTGCGCCACGACCAGGCAAGCTCGGGAAAACCATGAAGCAGCAACAGCACGGGCCTGTCTGGCGCCTCGAAACCGGCTTCCAGGATATGCATGCGCAGGCCGTTAACACCGCTGACATGACGCGTCCTGATCCCCTCAGGAAGAACAGCAGCGCCGAGCGGCGCAAGAAAACTCATGTGACAGCCTCCACATAATTCCAATCAACACGGCAATCGCAGATCATTCATGGCAGGACACGACGGCCACCCATAGGCTTGGCCCTGCCGCCGCCCCCCCGACATCAACAGCACCCTGACAAGGTCATGGATCCCAGACGCAGTTGACGCTACAGACCCCATCATGACCACCTCATCCCGCGCCCGGCAAGTCGGCATGACCGCTTGGACCCTGGAGCTCAAGACACTGTTCAATCTGAGCTGGCCCCTGGCGCTCGCCAACGTGGCCCAGATTGCCATGAATACCACCGATGTCGTCATGATGGGACGGCTGGGTCCAGAGACGGTGGCGGCCGGTTCGCTCGGAACGAACCTCTTCTTCATTGCGCTCATCATCGGCACCGGCCTCTTCAATGCGATCTCCCCGATGATGGCCCACACACTCGGCCAGGATCGAACCGCAGACACCGACGTCGCCACGATCGTGCGCCAGGGGCTGCTGGCAGCCTGCGTTTTGGCCCTGCCGTGCCTGCTGATCCTGTGGCAGGCCGAGGCTATCCTGCGCACGCTCGGACAATCCCCTGACCTATCCCGGGAGGCGGGAACCTATGTTCGCGCCGTGTGCTGGGCACTGCTGCCGTTCTGGGGCTACCTCGTGCTGAGATCCTTCATCAGCACCCTCGAACGCCCGTTCTGGAGCTTGATCCTTGCCATCGCCGGCATTGGCATCAATGCGGTCGGCAACTGGTGCCTGATGCTGGGACAGTGTGGCCTGGCCCCCATGGGCATCGCCGGATCGGGCATCGCCACTGTGCTGGCCAGCACCGCCATGTTCGCAGGCCTGGCCGCCGCCATCGGCCTTGACCCCGCCTATCGGCGCTACCGGCTTTTTTCCGGCGCCTGGACACCAGATCCCACAAGGCTGCGCGAACTGCTGCGGCTCGGGCTGCCGATGGCCGCGACACTGTTGTTCGAGATGTCGGTGTTTAGCGCCGCCGTGTTCCTGATGGGCCTCCTCGGCACGGCAGAACTTGCTGCCCATGCCATCGCCATCCAGATCGCGGCCCTCACCTTCATGGTTCCCCTGGGGATAGGCCAGGCTGCAACTGTCCGCGTGGGCCTGGCGGTTGGCGCCAATGATCATCAAGCCATGTCGCGAGCCGGCTGGACCGCATTCGCCATGGCCATTGCCTTCATGGCATCCATGGCTGTGGTGATGCTGCTGATCCCGCGGACACTTGTCTCCGCGTTCATCGACGTTGCTGCGCCGGAGAACCAGAGTGTCGTCGGTTTCGCCACAACGTTCCTGTTCCTGGCGGCCCTGTTCCAGGTCGCCGATGGCGCCCAGGCCGTTGGTGGCGGCATGCTCAGGGGGCTGCATGATACCCGCGTCCCCATGTTGTATGCACTCGCAGGATATTGGGCGATTGGCCTGCCACTGGGCGCCGTGCTGGCGTTTCCAGTGGGACTTGGCGGCAAAGGCATCTGGATCGGCCTCGCCACCGGCTTGACCGTCGTCGCCATTCTCATGATCAGCCGCTGGGCGAAGCGGCTGGACCTCGGCCTCATCCGGCGCGAGACGTCCACCGACAGCCGCTGAACGGACACATGGTAGAGCCGGTGTGGAAACTCAGCGCTTGCCACCGTGAGAGGAACCGGTGAACTTTGGCCATCTTACGGTTTGGCTCTGGTATAGGAAGGCGAAATGCAGCGCGAAGCACTCAAGGGGGTCAAGGTCCTCGATCTCACGACAACCATTGCAGGACCACATTGTACCCGCCTGATGGCAGACCTCGGCGCGGAAGTGATCAAGATCGAGGGACCGGAAGGCGACATGATGCGGACCCGCCCGCCGCTGCGTTCCGGCGCCTCGACAAGTTTCGGGCAGCTCAACGCCGGCAAACGGTCGGTCGTCCTGGACCTGAAGGACAAGACCGCCCAGAAAGCTGCCCTGGCCCTGGCGGCCAAGGCCGACGTGGTCGTGGAGAACTACCGCCCCGGCGTCACGAAACGCCTGGGGCTTGATTACGCGACCGTGTCTGCAGTCAACCCCAACATCATCTATTGCTCGATCTCCGGCTACGGCCAGACCGGCCCCTCGGCAGAACTTGCCGCCTACGCACCGGCCATCCACGCCGCATCCGGTTTCGATCTTGCGCATCTGGCCTACCAGAACGGCCGGACCCAGCCTGACAATTGCGGCATCTACGTTGCCGATGTCCTCACCGGCACCTATGCGTTCGGCTCCATCATGGCGGCTCTCAACCAGCGTCACACCACCGGCAAGGGGCAGCACCTCGATGTCACGATGCTCGAGAGCATGTTGTCGTTGACCTTGTCGGAAATGCAGGCGGCCCAGTTCGAAGTCCCCCCGCCACCGAAGCGCCACATGTTCAGCCCCATCGAGACCAAGGACGGCTACATCCTTGTCGCGGTCGCCAGTGAACGAACCTTCCAGGGCCTGGCCGCCACCGCGGGACGCATGGACTGGCTGACCGATCCACGCTTTGCCAAGTACATGGACAGGCGCACCCACTGGGCCGAGCTGATGGATGAATTCGAGGACTGGACACGCACGCTCACCAGCAAGCAGGCGCTGGCCGAGCTCGAGAAGCACAATGTGCCGTCATCGCCCTACAGAACCGTCGCGGAAGTCATGGAAGACCCGCAGCTTGCCCATCGGGATTCGTTCGCCGTGGTCGAGGACAAGGGCGGCAGCTTCAAGGCCCTGAACCCGCCTTTCCGGATGTCCGCGTCCCAAGTCAGGGTCAACGGCTTTGCCGCCGCCCTTGGCGAGCACACTGCCGAGGTCCTGGCGGATGCCGGTCTGTCGCCGGACGAAATCGCCAAACTCGCGCCCAGGCCCAAGGGCTGAGCCCGGCCTCAAAACTCAAGGGTAGGACAGCAGCGTCTCGATAACGAGGTCGATGAGCTTGCGGCTCTCGGCCTCGACCGCCACCAGCGCATTGGCGGGGTTCGACAAGGTCCGGGCCGTGCCAAGCGCCGACGGCAGATCGCAGACCGTCATGCCGCGCGTGTGCTGGCCAGCCAGTTCGATGGCGACATGGGAGGGAACAGCCTGCAGCAGGTCGGGCGCCACATACGGAATGATGGCGCAAACGTCGTGCATCGGTGCACTCACCACCCCACGCCGCTCACGCTGCCGCGCCAGATAGAACGTCAGGAGTTGGCCGATGGTCATGCCGACGGTTGCTCCACTGCCCATCAGCTTCGCGATATCGTCATCGCTCACGCCGGTCCTTCGCGTGACATTCAGGCCGACCATGCGGATGGGAATGCCGCTGTTGAACACGGCCCACGCGGCTTCCGGATCGCAGTGGATATTGAATTCGGCAGCCGGGGTGACATTGCCGCGATCGGTCGATCCTCCCATCACCGTGATCTCGCGAATCCACTGCTTGAGCCTCGGCTCCCGCGCGAGCGCCAGCGCCACGTTGGTCTGCGGCCCAATGGCGGCCAGCACCAGCTCTTCGCGATGCCCGCGCGCCATCTCGATGATGAAGTCGACGGCATGGGTTTCAAGTGGGCGCCGCCGTGGGGCAGGCAGATCTGCGCCATCCAGGCCGCCCGGTCCATGCACATCCGCAATATCCCGCTGCAGCTGGGCAAGCGGCGCAGATGCCCCGGCCGCAACCAAAACGTCAATCCCGGCCAGCTCCAGAAGCGCCAGCGCGTTGCGGGTCACATTGTCCAGGCTGTTGTTGCCATGCACGGTCGTGATGCCGACGAGATCGAGGTGACGCGCAGCAAACAGAATGGCAACGGCATCGTCGTGGCCCGGATCACAATCAATGAGCAGTTTCGCCTTGGTCACCATCAAACCTCCTCTGGAACAGGAGCACCGTCCCCCGCGATCCTCATTTCGACATCGGCCAGGAGGGGATAACTCGCCTGTGCGCCCATGGCCAGGCAGGCAAGACTGCCGCCGACCACACCCCGTCGAACCGCCTCGATCAACGAATGTCCCTGTGAAAGGGCTGCCGCAACG
>JBKDZY010000317.1:0-9364 GCA_047971765.1 Hyphomicrobiaceae bacterium
CCAGGTGGTAGAGCGCCATCCCATCCGTGACCTGGCTTACGGGAAGCGTTGCAAACGTCAGGACCGATAGCGGCGTGAACGCAAGCCCGAAGCCGAACCCCTGCACGAAGTTGGTCCAGAACACCAAGGTCTGCGTCAGATTGATGTCGAGCTGGGCCATCGCGAAGCCGGATAATGCCTGCGCGGCCATCCCCATGGCAACCGTCAGCCGCGGGAGGTACTTCGTCATCGGCACGATGATCAGGAAGCACGCCCAGTTCCCGAACCCGCGCCCGGCAAGCAGCATGCCGATGGCATCGTCCGGATAGCCCCTCAGGTCATGCAGCAGTCCCGGAAACAGGACCATGGGCGTGAAGCTCAACATCCCGAGGATCAGGACCAGCCCCATGCCGATGGAAAAGTTTCGGTCGAGAAATATCGAAAGATCGAAGAACGGCTTCCTGCTCGTCAGGCTGTGGACGATGAAAACCCAGAACGAGATCACGGCAAGCATCGCCTCGATCACGATCTCGTTCGACTGGAACCAGTCGAGCCTGTGACCCCGGTCGAGCATGATCTGCGCGGCCCCGATCGCAAGGCTGAGCGACAGGAAGCCCGTCCAGTCGAGTTGCGCTGCACCGCGCTCATTCTTGTCCCTGAGCGCAAACCACGTGATGACAACCGCCACCATGCCGGGCGGAACCACCATGAGGAACGCGCCGCGCCAGTTGGTGGCCTCGCTGATGATGCTCCCCAGCACCGGCCCCGTAACCGGCCCGATAACGCCTCCGATCCCCCACAGCATCATCACCAGCGGATGCAACTGGCGCGGAAAGGTCGCCAGCAGGATGGCTTGTCCCATCGGCATGATGGGCGCACCGAACAGGCCCTGGCCGACGCGAAACAGCACCAGCGACTGGAGGCTGCCCGCCACCCCGCACAGCAGCGAGAAAACCGTGAGGCCGGCAACCGATATCACCATGACGTTGCGCCAGCCGATGCGGCGAGCCAGCCACCCCGTCAGCAACGTCGCGATGGCCGTGGCAACCAGATTGAACGTCACGATCCACGCCATCTGCTCGGGCGTCGCAGCCATCGTGCCCTTGATCTGCGGCAGCACGACATTGGCCAGCGTGATCGTCATGCCGAACAGCATGGTGCAGAGTTGCACCATCACCAGGATGAGCCATTGCCTGGGGCTGATGCTGGCAATGCCAGTGGTCTGTGTCATGCGGGCTGCTGGCGCGATCGACAATCGCGGACCAGTCTCGAACATGCCGGTAGGTCTGCCGAGACAGCCCGGTTGCGGCGCACCTCGCCGTTCTCGCCGGTCGCATCGCTGCCTCGCATGGGGATTCCTTCAATCGCAAGCGCTGAGACCCAACCTCACGCGCCACGTCGGAGGTATCACCCCGCCGGTGGGCGGGCTCCCATCAGATGTCCGATCATGAAATCATGCCACTGGCGGCCGCGCAATACGGGGGCCCCGCCCCCAGTGGACACGCCGAAATCAACGCTCTCAGACGCCCGGGAGCCGGGATCGCATTTTCGCATCGAGTGCCGCTGCATCTCCTGCAACGAGCAGCGTCTTGATACGTGATTTCCCTCCGGCTGCAAGCGAAACGCTGCTCTTTGGCACCCCCAGCCAATCCGCCACGATGCGGGTAACGGCCGTGTTCGCAGCACCGTCCGCCGGCACCGCACGGACCCGCACCTTCAGCGCCTCGCCATCCGCCGTCGTCTCACATCCCTCGACGCTGTCCCGCTGCGCCTTCGGTGTCACCCGCACGCGCACCAACAACCCGGCCTTGTCATGACGCCAGGCAACGCCGTCACCGCTCACAGGAACATCTTGGCGATATTGGGAAGGATAACCGACTGGACAAAAAAACAAGCCAGCAGAAGGAAGATCGGCGAGATGTCGATGCCCCTGAGATCCGGCAGGATTCGCTGAATGAACCGCCGGATCGGACGCAGGAACGGCTCGGTCACCGCATTGATCGCATCCCAGAATGTGCGCACGACCGGGTTGTAGAGATTGATGACATTGAAGCTGATCAACCAGCTCATGACGACGCCGGCAATGACGACGTAGGTATAGAGCGTAATGAGATAGCTGATGAAGCCAAGAAGCTCGATCATGGGTGGTCCCGTCCGTTCAGAAGGGGGTTTCGTCACACTTAGCGATCCCATGTCGGCACCGCAAGACATGGCATGGGTTATCCGTCATGCGGGACGGTGGAATTGCATCAACACCTCCTGGGGTTGGGCCCTCGAACTCTCCCGTCGCACGAACCGGACCGCCGTCGCAGCCTGAGCGTTTCCACCTGAACCGCAATAAACCGGAATTGGTCTAGCGACGCATGGCCTGCAGCAGCCGCGCGCTCGGCCAGCAATCGACCGGCAACCCGCGTGACCGTTCATAGAGGCCGATCCGTAGCCGCGTTTCGGAACCGATCCGCCCGTCAATCTTGTCGATCTTCAACCCCGCCTCCTTCAGGCGCCGCTGGATCTCGGCAATGTCGCGGTTCGAAAGCTGCTGGATCCTGCTCCAGGGTGTGCGGAACTCCCCACCCCCTGCAATCTGGTCGGACAGGTGGCCGACATAGAGCGCGTAGAGATCCGACGTGTTGTAGGCCCGGAACACCTTGAAATTCTGCGTGACGAGAAACTGCGGTCCATAGGTCCCAGCCGGCGATATCAGGTAGGCGGTCGCCGACAGATGGGCCCTGGCAAAAGGCTTGCCATCGGCCCGCGTCACGCCGAGCCGCGCCCACTCCGCAATTGGCCGCTCGTTGAGCGGCCCTTCGTTCGCACAATCGACCCGCTTGCCCGTCTTCACTTCGATCCCCCAGGTCAATCCCTTGATCCAGCCCTTTTGTTTCACCGGGTGGGCCGCCGAGCCCAGCGCATCGGCAACCGAGCCGACACGGTCGATCCGACCGTCACCACCGAGATCAATAGCCGTCGACAGGAACTCCGTCGGCATGAATTGCGTGAGCCCCATCGCACCGGCCCATGATGCCCGCATCTGCCTGCGCGTGAGCCGCCCCTGGTCGATCAACTTCAGCGCCGCAATCAATTCCACCCGGAACATGTCCTTGCGCCGCCCGACGAACGCTTCGGTCGCCAGCGCCCGGATGGCATCGTGCTTGGGCCGATATTTCCCGAATGCCGTTTCCCGCCCCCAGATCGCCAGGACGACAGGCCCATCGACACCGACCTTGCTTTCAATCGCAGTCATGATGCGCCTGTGGCGGGCGGCAAGGTCGCGCCCTTCGCCCGCGAGCCGCGCAATCCGCTTGCCCGACACATAATCCCCCGGCGCAACCGTGAACTCCGCTTGCCCACGCGAGCTGTGGGGCTGCTTGCGCCCCGGCAGCACCAGGTCCGGCAGGCCAAGATCGGGTTCGAGCCCCCGCGTCTCCCGGTCGAATGTCTGCGCCGAGATACCGGCAGCCAGCGCATCACGGCGCAGACCGGCGAGAAACGTCTGGAAATCGGCATTCGGCGCAGCCACGGCCAGGCCTGACATCACCGGCTGCACCAGCATCGCCACCGCCAGCAGCCTGGCGCCAGCCCCGCACGCCAGCCACCACCGCAACCGCGCGGCCTCCCGCTTCTTTGGCCGGATCGTCCAGTCTGCCCATTTTCGTGCCATGTCAAACGCTCCCCTGTCCGCGACGCGGCGCATCAAGTATCCAGCAGTCATTGCCAAGACGGCCTCGCCCAGCCATCAGGGCTGGATATCGAGAGCGCATGGGACAACCCGCCGCTAGCGCGCACGAATATGGTGAGCAATGCAGCGATCCGATGGCCACAAGAACTGTCACATGATAGCGTGCGCGTCATGACCAACTTGTTCGAAGCCGCAGGTCTTGAAGAAGACGTCCGCCGTCCTCTGGCGGATAGATTGCGGCCGTCCAGGTTGTCGGATGTGGTTGGCCAGGACCATCTCGTCGGCGAAGACGGCACCCTGACCCGCCTCCTCAAGTCCGGACGCATCCCCAGCCTCATCCTGTGGGGGCCACCCGGCACTGGCAAGACCACCATCGCCCGCCTCCTCGCCAATGAAGTCGGTCTCGAACTCGAACAGCTCTCGGCCATATTCTCAGGTGTGCAGGACCTGAAGAAGGCCTTCGATCGCGCACGGGCCCGCCGAACCGCCGGTCGCGGTACTCTTCTTTTCATCGACGAGATCCATCGCTTCAATCGCGCCCAGCAGGACAGCTTCCTCCCCGTCATGGAGGACGGCAACATCATCCTCGTGGGCGCCACCACGGAAAATCCGTCCTTCGAACTCAACGCCGCTCTTCTGTCCCGCGCCACGGTCCTGGTCCTGCGTCGCCACGACGAGGCGGCACTCACCAGGCTTCTCGAACGCGCCGAAACCATCGAGGGCCGCGCCCTTCCTCTCGACGACACCGCCCGCGAGACCTTGATCGCCATGGCTGATGGAGATGGGCGCACCGCATTGAACCTGGTGGAGGAAGTCTTCGCGGCCCTTCCTCCCGATGCAGCACCGATCGGTCGGGATGCCCTGGCGGATCTGGTGCAGCGCCGCGCGCCGCTCTACGACAAGAGCCGCGATGGCCACTACAATCTCATCTCGGCCCTGCACAAGGCCGTGCGCGGCTCGGATCCGGATGCAGCACTCTACTGGCTTGCCCGGATGCTTGACGGTGGCGAGGACCGCCTGTTTGTCGCCCGCCGCATCATCCGCATGGCCATCGAGGACATCGGTCTGGCGGATCCCAATGCGGTCGTGCAGGCCCTGGCCGCCAAGGACGTCTACGACTTTCTCGGCAGCCCGGAAGGTGAACTAGCCCTCGCCCAGGCCGTCATCTACGTCGCAACGGCACCCAAATCCAATGCAGCCTACATGGCCTACAGCGCCGCCATGCGCAGCGCCAGGCAACACGGCTCCCTGTCACCACCCAAGCACATCCTGAACGCCCCGACCCGGCTGATGCGCGATGAGGGATATGGGCAAGGGTATGCCTATGACCACAACACCGAGGAAGGATTCTCGGGCCAGAATTATTTCCCCGACGAGATGACGGACCGCCCGACCTTTTATGCCCCGCCCGAACGCGGCTTCGAGCGCGAGTTGAACAAGCGCCTCACCTACTGGCAGGGCTTGCGCCGCAAGACCCAGAAATGACAGGCCATCGTTTTTGTCAGGGAGCGAAAGCCGCGCCAGCCATGAAAAATGGGCGGCCCACGCGACACAAGTGACAATGCGGCTACGATCCGTCCCCGCGACATGATCGTGGGGCATGGCGGGAAGCAGCAGATGAGTTTGATCTCTCCCTGTGCCTCCCGGCCTCAAGCCTCAGTTCTCGGCCAGCCGGTCGCCTTTTCGCTGTGCCCTGATTTTCGCCAAGCTGGCCTTCGCCGCTTCCTCGCCCTTGGTCTGCACCACGATATCCGTGCCGGGACCAGTCTCGATGCTCGGACCGAGATCGGAGATGATCAGGGTTGAACCGGGTTGCAACGACAGGTGGATCGCTTCCAGAACATTATCCGGTAGCGCAATCCGGTTGAGCACCGAGCGGGCTGCCTCCAGCGGGTCGCCCACCCGCTCATCCCGGCTCTTCCTGCGGGACCGCTTCTTGTCCTTCTCGAAAGCGGCCTCGCTCACCGGCGGCGGTCCGCCACCGGGCATCTCCAGGGTCACGCCCCGCCAGTCGAGCTTGTCCTGATCATTCTCGCTCTCGAAAGCCGTGAAGACATGCGTCCCAAGCGGTTGTTCCGGAGACTTGATCATCGCCGGCGCCTCCAGCAGGGGCTGGAAGGTGCGGCGGATGTAGATCATGCCCTCCTGGCGCGAAACGAACACGGTCACAGGCTGCATGACGCGCCACAACTCCGCACGCCGGATCGTCATTCGCTTGCGCTCGTTGTCGATGCGCTTGACGGTTTCCTCGGTTGACTTGAACTCGGCCTGGAGGCTCGAGACTTCGTCCCGCTTTTGCGCAACTTCGCCCTTGAGTTTCGCCAGCGCCATCAATGAACCGATATGCGCGATGCGGGCGCGGGCTTCGCGTGACGCCGACGAGCTACGATCCCATCCCCGCGCCTCGCCCGCAACCCAGCCTTCGACACGACGCAGCTTTACCTCCAGCCGTCGCAGACGGCGCTGCTCACGGCCCTGCTCGACCCGCATCGGCCGCAGCCGGTAGTTGAGCTCCCTCAACGTCTTGTAGGTCTTGGCAAGCTTTTCTGCCAGATCGTCGCGCTCCTGGCGCAGCTCGGCCAGCGTGTGCTCGTAGTCCTTCCCCGACGCGGCGGCCTTCTCGACTCCCATGCCCGAAATCTCAGGTGGCGCACCACTGAAAAGCGCGTCCGACACTTGCGGCTCCCCCATCGCCCTGATCCGCGCGAGCACCGTATCCGGCTGCGGCAGCACGGGATGACTGATTGGCAGCGGCTCGCCGCCTTCCGCCGAGATCAACACACGGGTCGAGAGTTTCGTCGTCCGGAACAGCCGCTCGGCAAACTCGTCCGGCAGCCGGATGCAGCCATGTGATGCCGGATATTTCGGGACATACCCCTGGTGCAGCGCCACCCCGGACCACGTGATGCGCTGCATGAAGGGCATCTCGGCATCATCATAGAGGTTGGAGTAGTGCTCCACCTCGCGCTGGATGATCGAAAACACACCTTGCGGCGTCTCGTGCGACTTGCGCCCTGTCGACACTCGCGACGACGCAACGACGCCGTTCCGGTCCCACAAGTTGAGCCGCTGCTTGTCGAGCGAGATGATCGCGATCAAGGGGCCATTTGCCTTGAATGGCTCGAGGCCATCACCGAAGTCATCTTCTGCAGATGTTTGGGCAACTGCCACGCCGGAAAGAACCGGCAGGGTAGAACCAACGATGAAAGCGCAACAAATTGATAAAACAACGAATGATGCCATCCGGCATCGCGGCAGGGTCCCATTACCTCGCATTTCGCCCCTCTCTTCACGCCCCAGGCGGCATTGGTGCTCCCCCGGCCCAGGACGACGCAAACTTCAACCCAGCACCAGTCCGGCATTTGCGAGAATCGAATTTGAGAAGCTGCCACGAACGTACGGAAACGGTCCCACCCGATGGCCGCGGCTTCCAGCCTGACGATGCGAATCGCATCCCATTGCCGCTTCTAATTTTCCCCACACTGCCTGCCGGATAGTTACAAACAGTCAGGGTTTGGTTCAAGTGAGTTTAATGCACAACAGTTCTATGGGTGATGAGTAGAATTGGACGGAAAGAAGCGGCCGACGTGACCACGGCATCAATGGACTCGCGCAAGCACGCTGATTTGAAAGCAACGCGCGCAGCAGACATCCGGCAGCAATTGGGCCCGCACCGGATGCTCCGGGCGAGCCCCACGCTGGAACCAGGCCAACCGCCGGCGTGCGCCGGTCACGCCTGCAACTGCTTCCTGAGCTGGAATTTCTGGATCTTGCCGGTCGAGGTCTTGGGGATTTCGGCAAAAACCACATGCCGGGGACTTTTGAAGTGGGCCAGGTGCTCCCGGCACCAGCCGATGATCTCCTCCGTCGTGGCCTCCACGCCCGGCTTCAATTCGACGAAGGCACAGGGCACCTCACCCCACTTCTCGTCGGGCTTGGCGACCACCGCGCAATGCGCAACCGCTGGATGCTTGTAGAGAACGTCCTCGACCTCGATGGAAGAAATGTTCTCGCCGCCGGAAATGATGATGTCCTTCGAGCGGTCCTTCAGTTGGACATAGCCGTCGGGATGCATGACACCGAGGTCACCGGTATGGAACCAGCCGCCGGCAAAGGCCTCTTCCGTCGCCGCCTTGTTCTTCAGGTAGCCCTTCATGATGATGTTGCCGCGCATCATGACTTCGCCCATGGTCTCGCCATCACTCGGCACACGCTCCATGGTCTCGGGATCCATCACCGCAAGACCTTCCAGCGCCGTATAGGCGACGCCTTGACGTGCCTTGAGTTGGGCTTTCTTGCTGGGCTCCAGCGCATCCCACGCCTCTTTCCAGACATTGACGACTGACGGGCCGTAGACCTCTGTCAGCCCATAGACGTGGGTGACGTTGAACCCCGCCTCCGCCATGCGCGCCAGCACGGCCTCGGGCGGCGCCGCCCCCGCTGTCACGAACTCGTCCTTGTGGCTGATGGCCTGCTTCTCGTCATCCGGCGCATTGAGCATTGTCGCCATCACGATCGGCGCGCCGCACATATGACTGACCTTGTGATCGACAATCGCGCTGTAGATGGCCTGCGCCCGCACCCAGCGGAGGCAGACATGCGTGCCGCCCACGGCCGAGAGCGTCCATGGAAACGCCCAGCCATTGCAATGGAACATCGGCAGCGTCCACAGGTAGACCGGATGACGCCCCATGCCCGATGCAACGACGTTGGCATAGCACATCAACGTCGCGCCCCGATGATGGACCACCACCCCCTTGGGATTGCCCGTCGTTCCCGAGGTATAGTTGAGACCGATGGCTTCCCACTCGTCTTCGGGCATACGCCAGACGAATTCGGGATCTCCCCCTTCGACAAAATCTTCGTAACCGACCGCCCCGAGCTTCTCGCCATCCTGCGGAAACTGCTTGTCGTCGAAGTCGATAACCAGCGGACGGACTTTCGCCAGTGCCAGCGCCTCCTTGATCACAGGCGAGAATTCACGGTCCGCGATCAAGACCTTGCTGCCCGCATGATCAAGCTGGAACGCAATGATCTGGGCATCGAGACGGGTGTTCATGGAATGCAGCACCGCCCCGGTCATTGGCACACCATAATGCGCCTCCAGCATCGGCGGCACATTGGGCAGCATTACCGAAACCGTATCGCCTGGCTGGATGCCACGGCGCACGAGCGCCGAAGCCAGACGGCGGCAGCGCGCATAGAAATCCCGGTAGCTCAGCCGCTGCTTTCCATGAATGATAACCGTGACATCGGGCCAGATGCCCGCCGCCCGTGCCAGCAACGACAGCGGCGTCAGCGACTGGTAGTTCGCCGCTCTGGCCGGAAGGTCGAGATCGTATTGATTTGTCATTTTTGTCGATCCTGCGCACTGCACCCCAGGCTTGCAACCTGACGCAATTGAGAGCCTGAAAAACTAGAACACCGGCAACAAATCAGCAATCCAGCACCGCCGACACAGGGCCGTGCCGCCAGGACGACACCTGACACCCGCCCATGCCTCGCCAGGAAACCGGGTTGCTGATCCATCTCGGAAACCCTGGCCAGGGATTTTGGTGCGCACTCTTGACACCGGAACGTTTGCACAGTCCGATGCCCCGGCTTCAACCTCGGTTGAACGGAGGAGAATTGGTCCCGGTGGGCCATCCGGACTTCAAATCCGGAGAGGGTCGCAAGACGGCTCTTGGTGGGTTCGACTCCTGCCTC
>JBKDZY010000318.1:0-3859 GCA_047971765.1 Hyphomicrobiaceae bacterium
CCAGCAGAAGCTGCCGAGGCCGTTCCGGCGCTATGCGATGGGGCCGGTGTGGCGCAACGAAAAGCCCGGACCGGGGCGCTTCCGCCAGTTTCTCCAGTGTGACGCCGATACGGTCGGCACCGACAACATCGCCGCCGATGCCGAGGCCTGCCAGTTGATGAGCGACGTGATCTCGCGGCTCGGGATCGATGATTTCCGCATCCGGCTCAACAATCGCAAGGTGCTGGACGGCCTGCTCGAGATGGCCGGCATCCATCCCGAGGCCGAAGACGACGCGCTGCGCCGCCTCACCGTTCTGCGCGCCATGGACAAGTTCGACAAGTTCGGGACGCAAGGGGTCGCGCTTCTGCTCGGCCCAGGCCGCAAGGACGAGAGTGGCGATTTCACGCCGGGTGCCGGGCTCGACGCTGGTCCGATCGACACAATCTGCCGCTTCCTCGATGCCTCGACCACGGGCGATGGACACAACCTGGTGGCCAAGGTCGCACCTCTGGTCGGTGGCAGTGCGCGGGCGCAGGAGGGCCTGGCCGAGATTGCCGCCATCGAGGAACTTGCGCGCGCCAATGGCACGGATGCAGGCCGGATCGCCTTCGATCCATCGGTGGTGCGTGGGCTCGACTACTATACCGGCCCGGTCTTCGAGGCCGAGCTGACATTCGACGTGACCAACGAGGACGGCCAGGTGGTTCGTTTCGGCTCTGTCGGCGGTGGCGGCCGATACGACGACCTGGTGGCCCGCTTCACGGGGCAGCGTGTGCCAGCCACCGGCTTCTCGCTTGGCGTTTCGCGCCTGGTGACGGCACTCGCTGCGAAAGAGAAAGCGCAGCACGAGCCCCTGGGACCCGTGGTGGTGCTGGTCATGGACAAGGCGGAATTGCCCGCCTATCAGGCCATGGCGCAGGAACTGCGGACCGCCGGCATCCGTGCGGAGATGTACCTCGGAACCGCCGGCATGAAGGCCCAGATGAAGTATGCGGACCGGCGCGGTTCGCCGGTGGTGGTGATCCAGGGGTCCGACGAACGGGCCAAGGGCGAAGTACAGATCAAGGATCTGGTGGAAGGCGCGAAGGCCGCCCAGGCGATCAAGGACAATGCAGAATGGAAGGCGACGCGGCCGGCGCAGATGTCGGTCGGTCGGGATGGGCTGGTTGCCGCCGTGCGCGAGATCCTGGAGCGGCACGAGGGAGTTTCGAGGTGAGCCCGCAATCCCAAAAAGACGCCGGTCTGGTTCGGTCGTCGCGCTGGATCGAAGCGCTGGGGCGGCAGGATACGATCGTGTCATCGATCTTCGCGCGGGCCGGTTTCGAGCCGGTGCAGCCTGCCGTCATTCAACCGGCGGCGCTGTTCCTGGATCTACTTGGCGAAGACCTGAGGGCTCGGACCTACGTGTTCTCGGACCCTGATGGCCGCGAGCTGTGCCTGAGACCGGATCTCACTATTCCGACGGCACAGCACTACCTGGACCAGAACGAGGGCTGCGGTGAGCCGCAGCGCTACGCCTACAACGGCGTGGTTTTCCGCTACCAGCGCGAGGACGACAACCTCGCCCGGCCGCGGGAGTTCCGGCAATCGGGCATCGAGCATTTCGCACCACCAAGCCCGCCCAAGGCCGAGGCAGAGATCCTGGCGCTCACGGTCGAATCCATCCGGGCCGCGGGTCTGCGTGCCTGCAACGTGCGGATCGGCGATATCGGTATTTTCGATGCGCTGCTGGAAGGTGTCGACATGCCCGCGCGCTGGCGCGAGCAGTTGCGCCACCATCTGCGCCATCCGGCTGCATTCCGGCGGCAACTGCAGAAACTCATGAAGCCCGAAGAGTTCGGCCGGGCGCTTGCGGACCCGCTTTTCCGGGCGATCGAGGCGGCCCGCAGGGGCACGATCAGGCACGGCGACGGCGTGGCGGCCCTTGAGAAACACCTCGAAGACCAGGGCCTGGCCATCGCCGGGACGCGCACGCTCGATGAAATCGCCTTGCAACTGGAAGGACTTGCGGCAGACCTGAGGTCGCCGCCGCTCGATCCGCGTTCTGCCCTGCTGCTGGATGCCTACGTGAAACTTGCCACGCCGGCGAAGGATACCGTTTCGAACATCCAGGCGCTTTTGAAGGGGACCGACATCAACATCGACCCGGCTCTGGAGCAGTTCGAGGACCGCCTGAAGCTGACCTCGCAGGAAGGTGTCGATATTTCGGAAGCGCCCTTCTCGGGCGGGTTCGGCCGCCAGTTCGAATACTACACGGGCTTCGTGTTCGAAATCCTGTCGGGCGCGCTGGCCGAGGACACGCCCGTTGCCGGTGGTGGGCGATACGACAAGCTCGTCGAGACGATCAACAGCGGGGTGTCGATTGCGGCTGTCGGCGCGGCGATCCATGCCGACCGGCTGCTGCTTGCGGTGCGCGGAGGACGTCCATGACCGAAGCCGGACGCGACAAGCTCGTGCTCGCGGTGCCCTCGAAGGGCCGCCTGATGGAGGACACACGCGCCGCCTTCGAGAAAGGCGGCCTCAGCCTCGCCAGGACAGGCAGCGAGCGGGGCTACCGCGGGGAAATCAAGGAGCTGGCAGACGTCGAAGTTGCGTTCGTGTCGGCCTCCGAGATTGCCGACCTGCTGCGGAAGGGTGAAGTCCATCTCGGCGTGACGGGTGAAGACCTTGTGCGCGAATTGATGCCGGATGCCGAGCTTGACGTCACGTTTCTCAAGCGGCTCGGTTTTGGCCATGCCAACGTGGTGGTCGCGGTGCCGGACTTCTGGATCGACGTTTCCACCATGTCGGATCTCGAAGAGGCAGCCGTGCTCTATCGCCGCCATCATGGCACGCGGATGCGGGTCGCCACCAAGTATCGCACTCTGACCCGGATGCATTTCGGCGGTCACCGGTATGGCGAGGCGACACGCTCCGTCGATACCGTCACGATGTACCGCATCGTCGAAAGCCTTGGCGCGACCGAGGGAGCGCCCGCTGCGGGACTGGCCGAACTCATCGTCGACATCACGTCGACGGGCACCACGCTCAAGGCCAACGGGCTACGCGTGCTGGACGATGGCGTCATCCTGAAATCGCAGGCCAATCTCGTGGCGAGCCGCCACGCCCCCTGGAGCGACCTGACGGACAAGCTCAGAGACACGGTGCTCGAGGCGCTCGGCGGTCCCGATCCGGCCAGCGCCTGAGCGCCGCCCCTCCAGAGCGCAGCACGCAAGAGGCGGTTCACGCCGGACTGGCCCTTGCGCGCCTGTGCGATCCGTGGCGAACTCTCGCCAAAACAGCGCCCTCGATACAGGATGACACGCCATGGCCGAAGACCTCTTCAGACTCAGTGCGCGCGAGGTCAAGGCGCGCATCGAACGCAAGGAGCTGACGCCGCTCGATCTCATCGATGCCGCGGAAGCCCGCATTGCCGCCTGCGAGCCTGCCGTCAACGCGCTGCCCACGCTGTGCCTCGATCGCGCGCGCTCGCACGCGCGGCGACTGATGCAGGGAGAGGGCACTGACGCCAGGGACGAACCTGGCTGGCTTGCCGGCATTCCTGTCGCCATCAAGGACCTGACCGACGTGGCTGGCGTGCGGACAACCTACGGCTCGCCGATCTTCAAGGACCATGTGCCCGACAAGTCCCACGCCCTGGTCGATCGGATCGAGCGCAAGGGCGGTGTCGTCATTGCCAAATCCAACACCCCGGAATTCGGCTCGGGCGGCTCGACATTCAACGAGGTGTTCGGGCGGACGACGAACCCGTGGAATACGGCGCTGACCTGTGGCGGCTCGACGGGTGGCGGCGCGGCTGCGCTGGCGGCGGGTGAAGTCTGGCTGGCGCATGGCTCCGATCATGCAGGCTCGCTGAGGCGGCCGGCGGCCTACTGTT
>JBKDZY010000319.1:0-2565 GCA_047971765.1 Hyphomicrobiaceae bacterium
GACCGCGAGCGCATTGTCGTCTTTCCCGGCATCGAGTTGACCTTGGCTGTTCCGTGTCAGGCCATCCTCATCCTAGACGCCGATTTTGAAGACAATCGCTTTGATGCTGTTCTGACAGCGCTCGCGATAAACCCCGCGCCGAGCGCCGAGGCGAAAACAGCGCAAACAGAACGATTGGAAACCATCGACTCTTTGAAAGTTGTTAAGGCGAAGCTCGATGAGCACAGCTGGCTGAAAGACCGCTATATCGTGTTTCCCAATGTAACAGGCGAAGGGCAGTTTTCGCTTCTTCGAAACGGTATGGCTCCGAAATACAAGGATATGCCTTTTGTTGGCGGTTACTTGGACGGCTCTAAAACTAAACTTAAGCCCGGCCCGCTCAACATTATTTCGGGTAAAGACAAGAACTGGGGCAACAAGCGCATCGCCTGCATCCAGACCTCGGATAATAGGCGAGCGGACCATGTCGACCTTGGCGCACACTCGTCTTGGATCAAGTGGGCAAAGCCTACCGCCGAAGCGCTGCGCCAAGCATGTCTGGCGCAAGAGTCACGTATTTCAGATGACGAGCCAAGCCTACCATTGGTCGTAATCACCTCCATTAGTGTCCAGAACAGCGCGTTCCTCGGGCCAGTCGAGTTGGCGTTCAACCCCCAATACAACGCGCTGATTGGTGGACGAGGCACCGGCAAATCTACGATCCTTGAGTATCTTCGTTGGGCGCTTTGCGATCAGCCGCCAGCGGCGAGTGACGAGGATTCACCTGACTATCAAGCTCGTCGAACGCGATTGATCGACGGAACGTTGAAGCCGATGGCGGCTACAGTGGATGTATCGTTCACTGTTAACGGCGTGCCGCATCAGGTGCGGCGCTCCAGCAAGGACGGCTCGGTGCAAATCAAGGTGGGCGATGACGAATTGCGGCCTTGTTCGGAGAGTGAGGTGCGGACGCTGCTGCCGATCCAAGCATACAGCCAAAAGCAGTTGAGCAATGTCAGTGTCCGCCTAGATGAACTGGCAAGGTTCATTACAGCACCCATTCTGACCGAGCTAAACGCTCTTCGACGGCAGATGGAAGAGCAAGAGGCGAAGCTCAAGAAGAGCTTTTCAACCCGTCAGCGACAGAAAACCATCGAGCGAGACATCGGACGTATCGACCTTGAAGTTCGCTCTTACCGCGAACAAGCCAATCAAATCCGGTCGTCTCTTGCGGGCTTGTCAGATGACGATAGGCGGCTATTGGAGCTTGGTCCATTCTTTGATCGGGCCGAGCAGGCAGTCGAGGTCCGCGAAGGACGTCTACAGTCATTGAAAGACCAGATTGAGACCATCGCTAGCACGAGCGGCTTGGTTGACGATGATGGTGCGCTGAAGCCCCCAGGCGAATTTCCAGAGAAGGGGATCGTCGCGGCACTCTTGTCCGAATATGATGCTGTGATCAAAGAGGTGGAGTCTGCCCTAGGGCAAGTAGCCGGTCGCATTGACAAGTTTCTATCAGACGGCGAAGGGAGCAAGCGGTCAGAATGGGATGCGAAGCTTCAGGCCTACCGGGGTTCCTACGACGAAGCACTTGAACGTTCCTCTGCCCATAAGGATCGGATGGATCAACTCAAATCACTAGAAGCAAGAGTCAATGGGCTGCAACGAGAACAATCCAGTCTCAAAGATGAAATCCAAAGTTATGCCAAAGCGGCCGAAGCGTATCAAAAGGACCAAGAGAAACTTCACGGTTTCAGAGCACAGCGAGATGCCTTGGTTCAACAGCGGTGTGACGCGCTGACAGACAGTTCAGGTGGAATGATAAGAGCGGTCGTGCGTCGATACGCTGACGCTGAGCAATTCACATCTATGCTCAAATCGAAGACGGCAGGATCAGGATTCAGGGCTGCCAAGATAGAGCAGATTGAGAGCTTTATTCTTCAGGCCGACGCCCCCTATCGAGCCTGGACCGGGGTTCTCGAAGACCTCGAGAATCTTGCCAGCTTTGACCCAGACGCGGAAGCGGCTGATCAGATGCCGGAATGTCCCTTTTTGGACAGTGCGGGAACCACACCTGGTGATCGCGAGAAGCTAGCAAGGAAGATTGCACCGGAAGACTGGCTGTCGCTCTCTCTGACCGAGATTGAGAGTAAACCGCATTTTGAATATCGTTCTCGCGAAGGCGAGTATATCGAGTTTTCAAATGCTTCTTCCGGGCAGCAAGCGACTGCGCTTTTGCGAACTCTGCTCAACCAGGCCGGTCCCCCATTGCTCATCGACCAGCCGGAGGAAGACCTCGATAACCCAGTCATGCAGGAGATTGTCGAACAGGTTTGGGCAGCCAAGAAGCGCCGTCAGATCATCTTCGTCAGTCACAACGCCAACTTGGTGGTCAATGGTGACGCGGAGTTGGTAGCTTGGTGCGATTATCGTAAAGCCGGAGACCAATCGGGGGGCAAGGTTGCAGGAGAGGGTGCGATAGATGTGCCTGTCGTGCGAGACGCAATCAAGCGCATCATGGAAGGCGGCGAGGCGGCGTTTAATCTGCGTCGTGAGAAATACGGTTTCTAGCGTCCCCGGAGTGGT
>JBKDZY010000320.1:0-1873 GCA_047971765.1 Hyphomicrobiaceae bacterium
CATCGGGCGGTATCTGGCTCAGCAGGTGTGGCAGAATGGGGCTGTCGCCCTTATCGCTAACAAAGCCCCTTGGAACTTTGCGCAGGCAACCTATGTTCGCCACAGGTTACTGAAAGGATCCGAGATGAGCCTGCGTATCAACGACACCGCCCCCAACTTTACGGCAAATTCCACAGAAGGCACCATCAGCTTCCATGACTGGCTGGGTGACAGCTATGCGTTGGTCTTCTCGCATCCGCGCGACTTCACGCCGGTCTGCACCACCGAATTCGGCGCTGTGGCCCAGCTTGCCCCAGAATTCGAGAAGCGCGGTACGAAGGTGCTGGGGGTCTCGGTCGATTCGGTCGAGGACCACGTGAAATGGAAGAACGACATCGCCGCCTTTGCCGGGGTGCCCGCGAATTTCGCCATCATTGACGATACTGACCTGACCGTCGCCAAGGCCTATGACATGCTACCGGCGGAATACTATCTGCCGGCCGAGGGTCGCACGCCCCAGCATTCGGCCACCGTTCGCACCGTCTTCATTATCGGGCCGGACAAGAAGGTCCGCCTGACCATGACCTATCCGATGTCGGTCGGCCGCAATTTTGCGGAAATCCTGCGAGCGCTGGATGCGGTTCAGGAAACCGATGGGGTGCCGCTGGCAACGCCCGCCAACTGGGTGCCCGGTCAGGATGTGATCGTGGCGCTGTCGCTGGACGATGCCGCCACCGAGGCCAAATACGGCAAGCTGGACAAGAAGCTGCCCTATCTGCGCTTCGCCAGAGATCCGAAGCACGGCTGAGGCCGTTGCCGACAAGGGAAGGCCGCGTCTTCGGGCGCGGCCTTCTTCCTATTGGGGTCTCATGCAATCAGCGATGTTGGGGGCGCTGAGTTGAAGCTGAAATTGCCCTTCCTTTGCCGAGGTTCCCGTTGCGCTCAGCACCATAAGGTCGATCCCGTCGCGGGGCGGGTCGAAGGACCAGGAATAGCTGTATTCGCGCTCGAAGTTTGAGACCTGCTCCATCCAGTTTCCGTTACCCGGAAGCGGGTTGCCGTCGAAGCCGCCGTCGCGCCGCTCTGGTGCGCCATAGATCTGCACCAACTGGTCGCTCAGCCTATCCATCGCTGCCTTCAGCGAGGCGCCATCCGGTCCGGTCTGAATGACCGCGCTGACCCCGAATATCCCGCAAACTCCCTTGGTTTTGCTATAAACCAGTTGGTATTCTACCATCGGTAAACTTTGATCGGGCATCGTGTTGCAGAAATACATATTGGCCCGGCGGGACGCTGCTGTGCAGTCAAGGGCCTCGGGCGTGGCTGTGGCGAAATCGACCCCGAACGGCATGGAGATCGCGGGTGCTGCCAACATGACAGCGACGGGCAGGGCCAAGGTAGCGGGCCAAGGTTTCATCAAAGCTCCCTGCGGCGTTACGGTGATCGCGTGAGGGGCAACTCTGCGGGATCTATTGCCTTTTCGCAAGGTTGCCGTCGGTTATCGCCCTGCCGGTCCTCCATCGTAATAACTGAAATCGATGGTAGCCCATGACGTGCAGCTCGATCCCCGGCGCAGAGATGTCGAACAGATCGCCATAAAGCCAGTCCTGCGGCCGGTCGGGATCACCGCCGATCATGATCAGGCAGTTGGGGCTGTCGACCCTGGCAAATCGTGGATAGTGATCCGTTGCGCGAAAGGCCAGTTCCGGCGCCCATTCGGCAGCCCATGAACAAGTGGCAAAGCGGCTGGCGATGTCGCCGCTGCTGGTTGCAAAACTGGCTTCCAGAAAATCGTGATCGTAGCTTTCGACATGCTGGCTCGCGGTGCCTTCACGCCGAATTGTGTCTTCGCCATGCCGCCCCCTTACAATATCCCCGCCGCCCTTGCTCTGGC
>JBKDZY010000321.1:0-2806 GCA_047971765.1 Hyphomicrobiaceae bacterium
TGTTGGGCGACGACCCCGAGACGCTCGTGCACGATCTAGAGGATCGCTTCCCTCAAGCGAGGCTGATCGGCGGTGATCGCGCATTCGAGGACATTATGGCCAAGGTCGTTGGCCTCGTGGAAGCGCCGGAGACGGGGCTCGACCTGCCGCTCGATGTACGGGGAACGGCCTTCCAGCACCGCGTATGGCAGGCACTGCGAGACATTCCGGTTGGGACGACCGCCACCTATAGCGAGATCGCCGAACGTATCGGTATGCCGAAGGCCGTTCGCGCTGTGGCAGCCGCCTGTGCCGCCAACAAGATCGCGGTCGCCATTCCGTGTCACCGCGTGGTCAGGAACGACGGCTCGCTTTCTGGCTATCGCTGGGGCGTCGAGCGCAAGCGTGCCCTGATCGACCGGGAGGCCAAATCGTGAGCACTGCTATTCTTAACATCGCCGACACGACTGCGGCCGTGTCATCCGTCGATTGGCAACGCGTCGGCTCTGATCTCGATACGAACGGCTACGCCGTGATGCCGAAGCTGCTCACGCCCGCGCAGTGCAGCAGAGTTTCGGAGATGTATCCAGAGGACGAACGCTTCCGTTCGCGCATCGTCATGGCGCGGCACGGGTTTGGCAAAGGCGAATATAAATACTTCTCCTATCCCCTGCCCGACCTGATTTCCCAGCTTCGCACCGGGCTCTACCCGGAGCTCGCCCTCGTGGCCAACCGCTGGAACATGGAGATGGGCATCGACGTGCAATACCCAAAGACCCATGCCGCGTTCCTGGAGCGCTGCCACGAGGCTGGGCAGACACGTCCGACTCCACTCCAACTGCAGTACGGTGCCGGCGATTACAACTGCCTGCATCAGGACCTTTACGGTGAGCACGTATTTCCGTTGCAGGTGGCAATCCTGTTGTCGGAACCGGGCCGCGACTTCCAAGGCGGCGAATTCGTCCTGACCGAGCAGCGGCCCCGCATGCAGTCACGAGCCGCCGTGGTGCCGCTGCGCCAGGGCGACGCCGTCGTCTTTGCAGTCCACCATCGGCCGGTTCGTGGCACGCGCGGCACCTATCGCGTCAACCTGCGGCACGGTGTGAGTGAAATCCGCGACGGCCGTCGCCATACCGTCGGCATCATTTTCCATGATGCGGCGTAGAAGCCTGTGGGAACGAGATGAAAGAGTTCATTCGATATACTTTTGGACAAAGCTCGCTCGGCGACTTCATTGCTGCTGTCTCCGACATCGGCCTGGTCGCGTTCGAGTTTGCTGACGCGCAGACCGATGCTGTGAATGCGCTCCGTAACCGGTTTTCGGAAGCGGCCATTGAGGAGGATGCCGCGCTGCTGTCCGAAATGGTCCGGAAGCTCGCCACTCTGGTCGACCATCCCGATCGACGTCTGGACATCGTCCTGGACATGCGGGGGAGCGATTTCGAGAGACGGGTCTGGGCCTTGCTGCGCGAGGTCCCCGCTGGGGCAACGACCACCTATGGAGCCATCGCGGCGAAAATGGGCACGCCGCGGGACGCACGCGACGTGACCGCCGCGATCGCCGCCAATAGCATCGCCATCCTCATTCCGTGCCACCGCGTCGTGAAGAAGGATGGCTCCCTGTCCGGCTATCGCTGGGGGTTCAAAAGAAAGCGCGCGCTGTTGTCTCGTGAACAGACGCACAATGCGTTCGAACTCGTCTAGATCACTGATGACCTCCCAGATTTCAACGCCCGATCTGTTTGCCCTCAACCAACCAACTCGGATCGAACTTGCCTCTGGCGCCGTGCTTCTGCGCGGGTTCGCGCTGAATGACGCAGATAAGCTTCTTGCTGCCTTCCATGCGGTCGTGTCGCAAGCACCGTTCCTGAACTTCGTGACGCCCGGCGGACAGACCATGTCCGTCGCCATGACCAATTGCGGCCGGGCGGGCTGGGTTTCCGATCGGAAAGGATACAGGTACGACGCCGTCGATCCGTTGACGGGCAACCCCTGGCCGTCACTGCCGGACGTGTTCCTGTCTCTTGCGCGGCGCGCAGCCGGTGAGGCGGGCTTTCAAGGCTTCGCACCCGATGCGTGTCTGATCAACCGCTACGTGCCTGGCGCCCGCCTGACGTTGCATCAGGACAAAAACGAGCACGACTTCGGCGCGCCCATCGTCTCGGTATCGCTCGGCCTGCCAGCGAAGTTCCTGTTCGGCGGGTTGCAGCGAACCGACAAGGCGCAGCGCATAATGTTGCATCACGGTGACGTCGCCGTGTGGGGTGGTCCATCACGCCTTGCCTTTCATGGCGTCGACACGTTGAAGGACGGGGAGCATCCCGCAACCGGCCGTTGCCGCATCGATCTCACCTTCCGGAAGGCATTGTGAGGCCAGCGTGGGGGATCGGGGAAGGAAAACCAAATACGCGGCCGCCACGGCGTTCCTTCGCTCCCTTGATGCCGATTGGGAACGCGCTATCGCAGCTATCGGCCCGTGCACGCATGATCCAAGAGCGGTCCGCGAACCCTACGAAGCGCTGATCCGGGCTGTCGCCTATCAGCAGCTGACCGCTAAGGCCGGAGACGCCATTATCGGCCGCTTGTGCGCAGCAGCAGGCGGGGCATTCCCAACGCCAGACGGTCTTTTGTCGATCGAAGACGACGCACTGCGCGGTTGCGGATTCTCGCGAACCAAGATCGGAACCGTGCAAGAGATCCGCGTGGCACAGGTTCCGGACTAGTGCCGAATGGGCGTCAGGCCAGGGACATGTCTGACGAAGAGCTCATCGTGCGGCTCACGTCGATAAAGGGTATCGGGCGCTGGACTGTCGAGATGCTGTTGATG